>CAYNWR010000035.1:0-13048 GCA_964400915.1 uncultured Burkholderiaceae bacterium | reverse complement strand
CTGCCTCCTGCCCGATGTCCCAGCCACTTCCTGGCCTGCGATGTGGTGGGCGATCTCGAAGCTGTTCATTGCTGTTTCCTCGTCTGTTTCCTGTGAATTGCCGGGCGCGTTCCTGTCGCATGGCAGGCATCGATTGTTGCCGGGAATGCGCAAGACAGTGTCCGGCTGGACCGCCAGACAGCCCCCAACAAGAACACATCGAAGCGACGATTTCGATAGCCAATGACTATCATTAGTTTTTAGCAAATGAATTGGTCAAATTAATAGACAACATCTATTCTCTCGTCTGTGGGATTCGTCCCCGCCTTGTTTTCAACCCGCAACCCAATGGAGTTCCACCATGTCCCTCATCAACACACCCGTTCCCGCTTTCAAGGCCGAGGCTTTCCACAATGGCAAGTTCGTGCCCGTCACCGAGCAAAGCTTCCGTGGTGAATGGTCCGTCCTGATCTTCATGCCGGCCGCCTTCACCTTCAATTGCCCGACCGAGGTCGAAGACGCCGCCGACCACTACGCCGAATTCCAGAAGCTCGGCGCCGAGGTCTACATCGTGACGACCGACACACACTTTGCACACAAGGTCTGGCACGAGACCTCGCCTGCAGTGGGCAAGGCGCGCTTTCCGCTGGTGGGCGACCCCACGCACCGTCTTACGCGCGCCCTGGGTGTGCACATCGAGGACGAAGGCCTGGCCTTGCGGGGCACCTTCATCGTCAACCCCGAAGGTGTGATCAAGACCGTTGAGATCCACGACAACGCCATTGCCCGCGATGTCAAGGAGACCTTGCGCAAGCTCAAGGCGGCCCAGTACGTCGCCAACAACCCGGGGCAGGTCTGTCCGGCCAAGTGGAACGATGGCGCCAAGACCTTGACGCCATCACTCGACCTCGTCGGAAAGATCTGAACCCAAAGGGGCCTGCAACCCGAACCGGAGAACACCATGCTCGACACCCAAATGAAAACCGCGCTGCGCGACCACCTGGGCCGCCTGCGCCGTCCCGTCCAGGTGATCGCTTCGCTGGACAACAGCACGGCCTCCACCGAGTTGCGGGCCTTGCTCTCTGAAATAGCGGAACTGTCGGACCAGGTGCAGGTCGCCTGGGACGGCGACGACGCCCGCAAGCCGTCGTTTCTGGTGACATCGCCAGGACGCGGCCAGGGTGTGCGATTTGCCGGCATTCCACTGGGCCACGAATTCACGTCGCTGGTGCTGGCCCTGCTGTGGACGGGTGGACACCCGCCGAAGGCCGACGTCCAGGTGATCGAGCAGATTCAGGCGATCGAGGACGAGCTGCACTTCGAGGTCTACATGTCCCTGTCGTGCCACAACTGCCCGGATGTGGTCCAGGCCACCAGCCTGATGGCGGTGATCAACCCACGTGTGCAGACCAGCATCATCGATGGCGCCTTGTTCCAAACCGAGGTCGACGAGCGCCAGATCATGGCGGTGCCATCGGTCTATCTGAACGGCAAACCCTTTGCGTCGGGGCGGATGACGCTGGAGGAGATCGTGGCGCGACTGGATGTCGATTCCGAATCGCGTGAGGCGGCTCGACTGGCGGCCAAGGAGCCGTTTGACACCTTGATCGTTGGCGGCGGCCCCGCCGGCGCAGCGGCCGCCGTCTATGCGGCCCGCAAGGGCATCCGGGTGGGCGTGGTCGCCGAGCGCTTTGGCGGACAGGTCAACGACACGCTGGCGATCGAGAACTACATCTCGGTGCTCGAAACCGACGGGCCTCGGCTGGCGGCGGCGCTGGAGGCCCAGGTGCGCCACTACGGTGTGGATGTGATGCTGGGGCAACGCGTCGAGCGCCTGGAGCCCGCAGAAACGCCAGGGGGCTTGCACACGATCCACCTGAGCAGCGGCGCCAGCCTGCGCACGCGCTGTCTCTTGCTGAGCACCGGTGCGCGCTGGCGCAACGTCAACGTGCCGGGTGAACAGACCTACCGCAACCGGGGTGTTGCCTATTGCCCGCACTGCGACGGCCCCTTGTTCAAGGGCAAGCGCGTGGCGGTCATCGGGGGCGGCAATTCGGGTGTGGAAGCGGCAATCGACCTCGCCGGCATCGCCTCGCACGTCACCTTGCTGGAGTTCGGCGACGCCCTTCGGGCCGACGCGGTGCTGGTGCACAAGTTGAACACCCTGGCCAATGTGCGTGTCGAGCTTCGCGCACAGACCACCGAGATCACCGGCTTGAACGGCAAGGTGGATGGCCTGCGCTGGCGCCACCGCGAATCGGGTAACGATCAGGTCGTTCCGCTCGAAGGTGTGTTCGTGCAGATTGGCCTGGTGCCCAACACCGAGTGGCTCAAGGACACGCTGGAGCTGACCCGCGCGGGCGAGATCGTGGTCGATTCCAAAGGACACACGAACGTGCCCGGCGTTTTTGCTGCAGGCGATTGCACCACCGAGCCGTTCAAGCAGATCGTGGTGGCCGCTGGCGCAGGTGCCAGCGCGGCACTGGCGGCCTTTGAACACCTCATGCGCCACCCGGGGAACGAGACAGCGGCGAACCCGAAGCAAGAAGCGGCAGACGCAGCACCTGCCAGCATCTAGGTCGCGGCGCGGTGCGGCGCGGTGTGGACACCGGGGCACAATGCTCTGGTGCCCACACCGCCCACGACGGAGATACCAGCCTTGCCCCCCGACCATCACTTTCCCGGCAGACGCTTCTTGCATTCGCCCGGGCCCACCCACGTGCCCGACGACGTCATGGTGGCCATGAGCCAGCAACCGATGGATCTGGCCGACCCGCGTGTGGCGCCCCTCATCGCCGAATGCGAGTCGGGCCTGGCACGCCTCATGGACGCGCCGGCCGATGCCAAGGTGTTTCTGTACGCAGGCAACGGGCACGGTGCCTGGGAGGCCGTGATTGCCAATGTGGTTCGACCCGGCGGCCATGTGCTGGTGGCGGGAACCGGGCACTTTTCGGAAGGTTGGGCACTTCAGACCGAGGCCTGTGGCGGCCGTGTCACGCGCACGCCGTGGATCGAAGGCAAGCCCATCGATCCCAATGCAGTTGCCGACGTGCTGCGCGCCGACACCCTGCAAAGCATCGATGCGGTGTTTGTGGTTCACACCGACACCGCCAGCAGCGTCACCAACGACCTGGCCGCCATTTCCGAAGCCCTGCGCGCCACCGGGCACCGCGCACTGCTGGTCGTGGATGTGGTGGCCTCGCTGGGCGCGGCGCCGTTTTCCATGCGCGCCCTGGGTGCCCATGTGGTGCTGGGGGCCTCACAGAAAGGGCTCATGACCCATCCGGGCCTGGCCTTTGTGGCCGCCGATGCGCGGGCGCGCGAATGGGCGCGCAACAACCCGGGTCCGCGCTTTTACTGGGATTGGGAGCGGCGCGACAGCGAACTGGCCTATCGCAAGTTCTGTGGTACCGCCCCCTACAGCTTGATCCAGGGTCTGCGCGCCGCGCTCGCACGCATCGAGCAAGAAGGATTCGACCGGGTGTTGGCGCGGCATGCACAGCTTGCCCAGGCCACCCAGGCCAGCGTTGCGCACTGGGCGCAGGCTGGCGCCCTGGGGTTCTTCGCGCAGGATGCGGCCAACCGGTCGGTGTCGGTCACCAGCATCACAACGGGCCCTGGTGTCGATCCTGAGCTCATCCGCCATGTGGCGCGCGAACGGTTTCAGGTGGCTGTGGCCGGCGGCCTGGGGCCGCTCGCCGGGCGCATCTTCCGCATCGGGCATCTGGGTGACCTCAATGCCGCCATGCTGTTGGGCTGTCTCGCCGGCGTCGAGGCGGCTCTGCGGGTGTGTGGCGTACCGCACCGATCGGGAGGCGTCGAGGCCGCCATCGAAGTCCTGACACGACCGGCGCCAAGCCTTGCATAGTGTCTAGAATCCCTTCGACTCCAAGGGCCACGCACGCATGAAGGTTGAACAAGCTCGATTCGAGAAGTGCCCCAGCGACGAAGAGCTCAAGCCACTTGCAGCCATCGGGCCCCATTTGGTTCTGGTGTTCGGATCGGTGGCTTTGCTGGATGACCGCGTGCTGCGCCAGCGCCTGTCGGCGGCTTTTGCGAAGGCCGCTTTGGCCGGATGCACCACGGCTGGCGAGATCTCGCGTCAAGGTGTGTCGGACAACAGCCTGATCATCACGGCCATTGCATTCGATGCACCGGGCCTGGCGATGGCCTGCGAGGACATCGAGGACATGGCCGATTCGAGGCGCGCCGGCGCGCGCCTGGCCGGCGCTCTGCTGACCGCCATGGGCGGACATCAACCGCACAACGTCATCATTCTGGGGCAAGGGGTCGCCATCAACGGCAGCGCCCTGATCGAGGGCATGCGCAGCGCGTTGCCGCGCCACACCTTGATCTCAGGGGGCCTGGCGGGTGACGCCGGGGCCTTCAAGCGCACCCTGACCCTCAGCCGCAAGGCCGTGTCGCACCGGCAATTGATCGCCATCGGTTTTCATGCACCGCGCACGGCGCTGCGTCATGGCTGCTTTCACGGCTGGAAACCCTTCGGCCCTCTGCGCAAGGTCACACGGTGCGCTGGAAACATCCTGCATGAACTGGATGGGCAGCCGGCGCTGGATGTCTACGCCCGCTATCTGGGCGAGCATGCGCGCGATCTGCCGGCCTCGGGCCTGCTGTTCCCCTTTGAAATGCTGGGGCGCGATCAAAACGCCATGGGCCTGATCCGCACCATCCTGGACGTCGATCGATCGTCGGGCACGCTGACCCTGGCCGGCGACATCATCGATCAGGGCTACCTGCGACTGATGCACGCCACCACCGATTCGCTGGTGGAAGGCGCCGAGGCAGCAGCCCAAGCGGCCTTGCCAGAGCCGACGAATCGGTCGGGCGACGGCTTGTCGCTGTTGTTCAGCTGCGTGGGGCGCAAGCTGGTGATGGGTTCGCGCGTCGACGAAGAAATCGACGCCATTGCCGCCGTGTTCGGTGCCCGCTCCTGGGTTGCGGGCTTTTATTCCAACGGCGAGATTTCACCTTCCATGGATGGACAGCACTGCGATCTGCACAACCAGACCATGGCCATCGCGCATCTGTACGAAACTGCAGAGTGAGTGCCAAGCCCTTCCCTGCACCCGGCCTGAGCCGTGTGTTGACATCCCGGCTGCTGGCACGCCAGCTGCGCCGATCACTGGACATCGGCTCCGAATCGGATCTCATAGCGCTCATGCAGGCGCTGGACCACGCCAGCCGCACACAACCGGGCCTGCAGGGTTTCGCAGCGCGCTGGTCCCATCTGTTGGAGGCAGTGGCTGAAAGTTATGGGCAGTTCGAGCGCGATCTGGACCTGCGCACGCGCAGCCTGATGTTGTCGTCCGAAGAGCTGATGGCAGCCAACGAACAGCTGCAACAAAGCGCCAGGACCGAGTCACAGCGCATCAAGGGGCAGCTGGCTGGCGCCATCGAGGCGCTGGACATCGGGTTTGCGATGTTCGACGAAAACGACCGGCTGGTGATCTTCAACCGGCGATTTGCGCAGTACTACCCGCAGATCGCCGTGCAGCTGGTCCCAGGCCTTTCGCTGGCCGGGTTCTACACGGCCTTGTACCGGGCTCAGGTGCCAGGCATCGTGCGCGATCGCCCGGAGCCCGAATGGGTGGCCGATCGCGTTGCACGGCGCGGCTCGGGCGGCACGCGAGAAACTCATCACAACGGACGCTGGCTGGCTGCGC
This sequence comes from uncultured Burkholderiaceae bacterium, assembly GCA_964400915.1. GTDB lineage: Bacteria > Pseudomonadota > Gammaproteobacteria > Burkholderiales > Burkholderiaceae_C > CAYNWR01. The sequence goes on along the minus strand of CAYNWR010000035.1, from coordinate 7,385 downwards.
GCGATCTGCGCACCGAGACTGGCCTGACCATCGCCCTGCGCACCGACATCACCGACACCAAGCGCGACGCACTGGAGCTGGCCGCAGCGCGCGATGCCGCCGAGGCGGCCAACCGTGCCAAAAGCGAGTTTCTGGCCAACATGAGCCACGAGATTCGCACACCGATGAATGCCATCATCGGCATGACCGAACTCACCCTGGCCACGCCACTCACGCCGGACCAGGCCGACTACGTGGGCATCGTCAAATCGTCGGCAGACTGCCTGTTGGCCATCATCAACGACATCCTGGACGTCTCCAAGATGGAGGCTGGCATGTTGAGCCTGGAGTCGATTCCGTTTGACCTGGTGGACACCATCGAGGATGCGCTGCGCCCGCATCAGATCACGGCCAACGCCAAAGGCCTGTTGCTTGCGCTGGCAAGTGATCCGGCGTTGGCAGGGCAAACTCTGCAGGGTGATCCCACGCGGCTGCGACAGGTCGTCAACAACCTGGTCGGCAACGCATTGAAGTTCACCGAGCGTGGCCGCGTTGACGTCCAATTGCAGTTGCTGCAGCAGACCACCCAACGCCTGGGCGTGCGCATCGATGTGCGCGACACCGGTGTGGGCATCGATGCGGCGCAACTGATGCATGTGTTTGAGGCATTCACGCAAGCCGACAGTTCCGTCACGCGTCGTTTTGGTGGCACAGGCCTGGGCCTGACCATCAGCCGGCGCCTGGTCGGTCTGATGGGCGGCGATCTGAGTGTCACGAGCGAGCCTGGCCGCGGCAGTTGCTTCTCGATCGAGATCGAATGGGCTCGCCATCTTCCGCCAGCGGCTGACAGCGCGCCCATCCCTGCGAACGCGGCGCCGCCGTCCACCCCAACAGCCACCCCCATTCCCAACCTGAACATCCTGGTGGCCGAGGACAACCCGGTCAATCAGAAGCTGGCCACCATCGTGCTGCAGAAGATGGGACATCGCGTGGACGTGGCCGACAACGGGGTATTGGCCGTGCGCCTGGCCGGTGAACAATCCTACGACCTCATCCTGATGGACATGCAGATGCCCCAGATGGATGGCTTGGATGCCACAAGGGCGATCCGCGCACGCGAGCAGGGGTCGGACCGGCGTGTCCCGATTGTGGCCATGACGGCCAACGCGATGACCGGGGACCGGGAGCGTTGCCTGGCAGCGGGCATGGACGGATATGTCAGCAAGCCGATCGATCTGGCGCACCTTCGCTCGGAGATTGAGCGCGTGTGCTTTTCCGCTGCAAGGACTGCCGACGCAGAGGGCTTGTCCACGGCACCCGCGACCTCGACATCCTCCGCACAGGCGTTGCCGGCGATCGACCGGGCGGTGATGCTGGAGCGCCTGGGCGGGGACGAGGCCCTGGCCAGGGACTTGGTGACCATGTTCTTGCAGAACGCCACCGGCCTGCTGGACCAGATGCGCAATGGCCTGCAGCAACACAACACCGCACCTGTTGTGGAACTGGCGCGCCGGTTGGGCGGAAGCGCGGCCAGTCTGGCGGCCCAAGCCACGGCCGACGCCGCCTTTGCGGTTCAGCGGGCCAGCGAGGCTGGTGATGTGTCAGGTGCCCGATCTGCGCTGGAAGCCTTGAGCCATCAGATCCATCGCCTGCGCGGCGTTCGGATCGAATGAATCCTCAGGGGCTCACGCCCCAGCTGGCTGGCACCGCCACGGGCATGCACAGGAGGATCTGACACATCCCCTTGCCCAGGGGGTCGTTGCGCAGGCTTGCCATGCCGCCGCCACCCAAGGCCTGCTCACACACGAAGTTCAACGCGTGGATGCCGGGCAGGTCGTACCGGGTCACGCGGCCCTGGACCAGATGGGCCAGCCAATCGGCCACACGTTCCTCGGTCAGCTCGGCCCGCAGCCACGACAGCCACTCGGGTCGGCGCGCCACGATGCCGATGTTGGACGTGTTGCCTTTGTCGCCGCTTCGACCATGGGCCACCCGGATCAACGGCACCCGGACCGTCGGGTTGTCAAACGCTTCTTTTTTTATAGCTAGCGGCGAAGGATTGGCGCTCGCTACCTGCCGATTTTCATTTGAATCTGGCGAAAAGCGCTCCTGGAGAGGGGCCAGGGGCACACCGTCGATCTCCACGCGTGCTTGCACCTCAGACTTGGGCAACAACAACGACACCTGCTTGATGCATGGCGACGGGCTTGGCCGCCCTGCGCCCGCACCCGTGGTGCCCGGCGACCAACTGGTGCCCGCCGGTGCGATCTCGCGCGCGAACAGATCCAGGGCCGGGCGCTGGGGGTGCATCACGGCCAGGTGCATGACGACCTCGCGCACCTGCCGCGTGACCGCGTGAGGGCCCAGCGACGGCACCTCGCTGCCCAGCAGCTCGACGTGTGTGGCGCTGTAGTCAGCCAGGCCCAGACGCTGGAACAAGGCGCGCGTGCGCACCAGGATGGCCTCCGCTGTGCGCTGCGCCTTGGCCGCCGCGTCCACACCGATGAGGGTCAATTGCGCGGTGCATCGGTAACCGTCCTGCACCGTGCCCGACACCTTGTAACTGGACGGGGGTGGCAAGCCTCGGGCACCGCTGATCGCCACGCGATGCTCGCCCGCCTGCACCATGCGCACCTGCGTGAAATCGCAACACACATCCGGCAGCAGGTAGTTGGCCGGGTCACCGATTTCGTACAGCATCTGCTCGGCCACCACCGCCGGCGTCACGAGACCACCTGTGCCCGGCGGCTTGGTGACCACAAACCCCCCGTCGGCCTGGCACTCGACCACGGGATAACCGATGTTCGGCCAGTCGGGCACCGACTGCCAGTCGGTGAACAGGCCCCCGGTGGCCTGGCAACCACACTCGATGATGTGACCGGCCAGGCTGCCCTGCGCCAGGCGGTCGAAATCATCGGCCGACCAGTCAAAGTGGTGCATCAACGCGCCCAGGGTGACCGCGCTGTCCACACACCGCCCGGTGATCACCACCTGCGCGCCGGCATCCAGCGCCTGCCGGATGGGTCGCGCGCCCAGGTAGGCGTTGGCGGTCAGCAGCGAGGGCTCGCCGGGCGCGCGCTGGGCGTTGACGATGTCGCGCACGTCGTCACCCAGCACCACCGCGATCTTCACCGCCACACCCTGCTCGGCCGCGAGGGCGGCCAACGCCTTCGCGCAGGCCTGGGGATTGACGCCGCCGGCGTTGCTGACGACCCGGATGCCCTTGGCCACCACGTCGCGCAGCACCGCCTTCATGGTCACGCTGACGAAGTCGACCGCATAGCCCAGCTCCGGGTTCTTCATGCGCGCGGCGGCCAGCAGCGACATCGTGAGCTCGGCCAGGTAGTCGAACACCAGGAAATCGATGTCGCCCGCCGCCACGAGTTGCGGCGCGCCCACGCAACTGTCGCCCCAGAAGCCGGAGGCCCCACCGATCCGCACGGCGCGGCGGGCGGCTTGATCGGGCCCTGTGCTGCCTGGCTTGCTCATCGCCATCACTGCCCCTTCCAGACGGGTTTGCGCTTTTGCTGAAAGGCGGCCTGCCCTTCCTTGGCGTCCTCGGTCAGCGTGAACAGGGCGATCTGGCTTTCGGTGAAGCTCATGCTTTCTTCAAAAGCCATGGATTCGATCTTCTTCATCGTGTACAGGCCCCGACGGATGGCGGCCGGCGATTTGTCCAGCAAACGGTCGAGGAGCCACTGCAACTTGGCATCGACATCGTCAGCCACGTGGTTGACCAGGCCGAATTCCAGGGCTTCAGCGGCCGACAGCGGCTCGCCCGTCAGGCACCACTCGACCAGCTTGCGCCGGGGCACCAGGTGCTGCAGCACGGACAGAACCTGGGCTGGAAACACGCCGACCTTGACCTCAGGCAGACCAAAGACCGCGTGACTCGCCGCCACCGCCATGTCACACATCGACAGCAAGCCCATGCCGCCGGCCATGCAGGCCCCATTGACACGCGCGATCAGGGGCACGTGGCCGGCCTTGGCCAGACGCAACACGGCCGCCAGGTGGCCGATCGGGTCGGAGTAGTCGGTGGTGAAGGCCTGGGCCGATTGCAGATCCGCCCCCGCACAAAAGGCCTTGCTGCCCACGCCCGTGACCACCAGGGCGCGCACCGAACGGTCGCCCTGGGCCTTGGCAAGCGCCTGGGCCAGACCCGCCAGCACCGCATGGCTCATCGCGTTGCGACGTGCCTCGCGATTGATGGTCAGCCACCAGACCGGGCCACGGACATCGACCAACAGTTCGTTGGATTCGGCGCCCGACACGCCAGCAGGTGTTGCGGGGCTGCTGGGGGTGCCGGCGCCTGCAGCCGACGCATCGGAACGGGCCGCCGCCTGATTGGCGGGGGAAGGGGCGTTGTTGCTGGATGACATGGGGCTCGGCTCGGGGAACTGGCGATGGCACGGTTTATACCTGCGCACGCCCAGCGCACCCTCGGGATTGCCCGGGGTCGTGCGGCGCCAGGCCAGGGAACTTTGCTGGCGCCCGCGAAGTCTCATCGCTTGGATTGGCCTGAACCTGCATCCGGATGGACAGGTGAAGGCTTCCGTGGTGTTGGATGTGCTCTTGTGCCGCGAAGCCTTGCCGCAGCCTCGATGGCTCGGCATGACACCTCCGGGGTGGTCTTCTCCTCCCTCCCTATTTCGCCCCGGAGAGCTTCGCGGCATTTTTATCCCCTGGTGCACAGGCCCTGGCGCTCATGCGCACAATGCCGGGCATGGACATCCTATTTGTTGCCGACCCGCTTCACACCTTCAAGATCTACAAGGACAGCACCTTCACCATGATGCGCGAGGCCGCGCGCCGTGGGCACGTGCTTTGGGCGTGTGAGCCCTGCGACCTGATGTGGTCCCGTGGCGGCCTGGTGAGCGCGTCGGCCCGGCCGGTGCACCTGAACCTCGCACTGGATGTCGAGACCTGGTACGACTGCGGGCCCAGCGTGCGCCGCGTATTGACCAGCTTCGGCTGTGTGCTGATGCGCAAGGACCCTCCGTTTGACGCCGAGTATTTCTACGCCACCCACCTGCTGGGCCACGCCGAGCGCGAGGGCGCGCGCGTGTTCAACCGCCCGGGCGCCCTGCGCGAGCACCCGGAAAAGCTTGCCATCCTGGAGTTTCCCGAATTCATCGCGCCCACGCTGGTCACACGCGACGCACAACTGGTGCGCGAGTTTCACCAGGAGCATCGCGACATCATCCTCAAGCCGCTCGACGGCATGGGCGGCATGGGCATCTTCCGCGTACAGGGCGACGGCCTGAACCTGGGCGCCATCATTGAAACCCTCAACCGCGACGGCGCGCAGACGGTGATGGTCCAGCGCTACCTGCCTGCCATCGCCGACGGTGACAAGCGCATCCTGCTGATTGATGGCGAGCCCGTGCCGCATTGCCTGGCACGCATCCCCCAGGGGGGCGAGGTGCGCGGCAACCTGGCAGCGGGCGGCAAGGGCGTGGCACGCCCGCTCAGCCCCCGCGACCGCGAGATCGCCGAGGCTCTGGGGCCCACCCTGGCCGCACGCGGCCTGCTGCTGGTGGGCCTGGACGTGATCGGCGACTACCTCACCGAAATCAACGTCACCAGCCCGACCTGTTTTCGCGAAATCACCGACCAGAGCGGCTACGACGTGGCGCGGCGCTTTGTCGACGCGCTGGAGGCCAAGCTGGGCTGAGGCCGGATGCGGCCACGCTGCCCAGGCGTGGACGTGGCTGGCGGCGGATACCCAGCGGCGCCGCTGGCAACACGGGTCAGCCAGCGCCCTTGCGCAAGGTCGTTGTCGGGATGCGCATGGCCTCGCGGTATTTGGCCACGGTGCGACGCGCGCAGTCGATGCCCTGCTCCTTGAGCATGTCCGACAACTGCCCATCGGACAGGGGCTTCTTGCGGTCTTCCGCGTCGATGAGCTGGCGGATCAGCGCGCGCACCGCCGTGCTGGACGCCGCGCCGCCCGTGTCGGTCTCCAGGCTGGAGCCGAAGAAGTACTTCATCTCGAAGGTGCCGCGCGGTGTGGCCATGTACTTGGCGTTGGTCACGCGGCTGATCGTCGATTCATGCAGGCCCAGTTCGTCGGCGATTTCGCGCAGCACCAGCGGGCGCATCGCCAACTCGCCATGCACAAAGAAGTTGCGTTGCCGCTCGACAATCGCACTGGCCACACGCAGGATGGTGTCAAACCGCTGCTGGATGTTGCGGATGAACCAGCGCGCCTCCTGCAAGCGTTGCTGCAGGGCCGCGTGGGAAGCCGAATCGCTTCCGCCGCGCGGGCCGCGGTGCGACTTGAGCACACCGGCGTACACGTCATGAACCCGCAGCCGCGGCAGCACGTCGGGATTGATGATGGCGCGAAAGCGTTGGCGCGCGCCCTCGCCGCTGCGCAGCACGATCACATCGGGGATCACGACCTCGCGATCCACGTTGGCAAAGCGGCGACCGGGCTTGGGCTCGAGCCGGCTGATCAAGGCCAGGGCCGCGCGGACCTCGGACTCGCCCGCCCCAATGCCCTCGGCCAGCTTGCGGAAATCACGCCGCGCCAATTGCGCCAGCGGCAGGCGGCACAAGCCCAGGGCGTGGTCGATGGTGGGCGACGTGTCGCCATCCGCGCGCAAGGCCCGCAATTGAAGGCTCAGGCACTCGCCAAGATCGCGTGCACCCACCCCGGTGGGCTCCAGGCTTTGCAGCAGACGCAGCGCGATGCGCAGGCGGTCGCGCGTCTCGTCCATGAGCTCGCGATCCTCGCCCGCCAATCCCAGGGCCAGATCGTCCAGATCGTCCTCAAGATACCCCTCGTCATTCAGCGAGCCGATCAGGAAGCCCAGCGCCGCACGGTCTTCGGGCGTGAGGCGCAGGCGCAGGGCTTGCTGGTGAAGGTGCGCGGCCAGGGAGCCGTCGCCGGCGCCAGCCAGCTCGATCGCGTCGCGGTCGCTGTCGTCGCCGTTGCCGCTGGTGGCCGCCGAAACGCCGCGCGCGCCATCGTCGGCACCCCACTCGCCCTCGTCGGCAAACACTTCGTTGGTGCCGTCGCCCTCCCAGTTGACCGCGTCGGCCGCGCCCTCCAATCCGATTTCGGATTCATATTCGGCCGCAGCGGGCGTTGAATCTGCGCTGCTTGCTATGGAACTTGGAGCATCTGCGTCGTCTGACCACTCGCGCAGGCGATCCCCGTCGGACACGGCAACATCCTCTTTCGGCAGGCCGAACTCCTCGGCCACGGCGGCGTCGGTGTCGCGCTCGAGAAACGGGTTGTCGTCGAGCATCTGCTCGACTTCCTGGTTCAGGTCCAGCGTGGACAGTTGCAGCAGCCGGATCGACTGCTGCAACTGAGGCGTCAGCGCCAGGTGCTGGGAGACCCGCAGCGACAGGCTGGGTTTCATGGCCATTGTGGTGCGCCCGCGCCCTACATG
>CAYNWR010000034.1:0-13217 GCA_964400915.1 uncultured Burkholderiaceae bacterium | reverse complement strand
GAAAGCGGTGAATTTCATGACTGACTCCTATGGAAGGCTTCCGCGACCAGAAGGCCTTCGTTGCTGAAAATGGCCCATGCATGGCACAGGCCGCTTGTTTGCTCCCGGTCGAAAACCTAAAACAGGTTGTCCTGGTCCGAGAACAGACTCATGACCGAGTCACCGCGCGCGATGCGCTGGATCGTCTCGGCTATCAATGGGGCGACGCTGAGCTGCCGGATCTTGGGGCAGGCCCGAGCGGCCTCACTCAGGGGGATGGTGTTGGTGACAACAACTTCGTCGAGCGCGTCGCCGTCGCTGATGCGCGTGATGGCCGGCCCCGAAAAGATCGGGTGGGTGCAATAGGCGTACACCTTGAGCGCCCCACGCTCCTTGAGCACTTCGGCTGCCTTCACCAGGGTGCCGGCCGTGTCGATCATGTCGTCCATGATCACGCAGTTGCGCCCTTCGATCTCGCCGATCACGTGCATCACTTCGCTGACGTTGGCTCGTGGCCGCCGCTTGTCGATGATGGCGAGATCGCATCCCAACTGCTTGGCCAGGGCACGCGCCCGCACGACGCCGCCCACGTCGGGCGACACCACGATGAGGTCGGGATAGGCCTTCTGGCGCAAATCACCGAGAAGCACGGGCGAGGCATAGATGTTGTCGACAGGAATGTCGAAAAAGCCCTGGATCTGATCGGCATGCAGATCCATGGTCAGGACGCGAGCGACGCCAACGGTTTGCAACAGGTTCGCCACCACCTTGGCCGAGATCGGCACGCGGGTCGAGCGCGGCCGCCGATCCTGGCGGGCATACCCGAAGTACGGGATCACGGCGCTGATTCGCTCGGCCGAAGCGCGCTTGAGCGCGTCGACCATGATCAGCAACTCCATCAGGTTTTCGTTGGTGGGGGCGCAGGTGGACTGGACCACGAAGACATCCCGCGCCCGCACGTTTTGGAGGATCTCGACCGTGACCTCCCCATCAGAAAAGCGGCCGACCTTGGCCGACCCGAGCGAGGCGCCAAGGCTGGATGCAATCTCGTGGGCCAGCACCGGGTTCGCGTTGCCGGTGAACACCACGAAATCCGGATTGGGTGCATTCATGATCGTTGCTCAGGATCGAACGGTGATGACGTGGGGCCTTGGCAGGGGAGGAAGGACTCGAACCCTCGCATGCCGGAATCAAAATCCGGTGCCTTAACCAACTTGGCGACTCCCCTGCACGGGCGCCCTGAAAGGAACAGGACACCCAAGAACCCCCTCTCGTCAGACCCACTCCGCCAGGGGGTGGGCCTCCAGCCCGGTGCAGACACGGGCCTCACCCACGTCGACCGGAATCTGAGCCGCCAGGGTGGGCGAGGCGTCTGGGCCAAGCCATGCGAAAACCGCGCTGCCAGAGCCCGTCATGCGGGCTCGCAAGCCGATCTGTTCGAGGGTTCGCAGCGCGCGGCCAACGGACGGACAACTTTCACTTGCGAGCACCTGCAGGTCGTTACGACCAAAACCGAACGGGTTTGCAGCAAAGCCCGAAATTATAGCAGGCGCCGTGTCCCGTGGAAGGTCTGGATGGGCAAAAAGCGCTGCAGTCGACACGCCTTGAGGTGGCTTGATCACCAAATACCGTGCGGTTGGCACGGTGCAGGGCGTGATGCGTTCGCCAACACCTTCCACCCAGGCATTGCGCCCACGAACGAAAAAGGGCACATCGGCCCCCAAAGTGCTTGCCAGTTGCTCCAACTGCGCCCGATCGAGGCCGGTGCGCCACAGGCGGTTGAGCGCCAGCAGACAAGTCGCTGCGTCGGACGACCCTCCGCCCATTCCAGCCTGGTCGGGCACGCGCTTGTCGATCGAAATGGTTGCGCCGTTTGTCACGCCCGCAGCAGACTGCAGCGCGCGGGCTGCCCGGACACACAAATCGTCGGCAGGCAGTTCCCTTCCAAGGTCCAGACGAACGATCCGTCCGTCGGTGCGCTTTTCAAAGTGGAGCACGTCATGCCAGTCGATCAGGACGAAGGCCGACTGGATCGTGTGGTATCCATCGGCACGTCGGCCCAGCACGTGCAGAAAGAGGTTGAGCTTGGCGGGCGCCGGAACGTCGACGATCTGATTCACTCGGGTCCCTCGGGTGCGCCTTCGCGCTCAAACACCAGTCTCAAGCGTGCCGAAGGGGCAGGGTGCTCCCGCGATGCCGTCAACCGGCCACTGGCGTGATCGTTCAAATCCACAAGCCACCCGGCCGACACCGTCGGGACACCCGCCAACCAATCAAACACCGCTGCAACCGGAACTTCAGCGCCCATCACAGCTTCGGTCAGGGCCCGCAGGGAATCGCGCCGAACCTCCCGGTCGCCTGTGATCAGCGCTGCCTGCGTGGGACTCCATTCGATTCGCGCCAGGGCATTGCCAAGCGGCGAACTCAGGGTCAATTCGCCAGATTGGGGCGTTCCAATCAAGCGAAATCCAGCCGCCAATGTCTGAGGTGGATTGCTGTCGACCCATAGCGACAGGCGTCCAGACCAAGCCGGTTGCCCGGCCGCCGAAGCAAGTTGTGTGGGCGCAGGGGCGGCACAGGCCGCGAGCGCCAAGCTTGCGGCGACCAGCCAAATGCGGCGCCGCCAGGGGGTGACCCAAGCGCCCCGGATGTGCGACGCAGGTGCTTGCACGACCCCTGGCGCTAAAGACGGACCTGAAAGCGCCGGATCGTTTCGACGAGTGTGTCGTTGTCCGGATTGATCTGGAGGCCTTCGCGCCAAATGGAAACGGCACGGTCGCGCTGCCCCATCACCCACAGGACCTCGCCCAGGTGAGCGGCGATTTCGGCATCCGGCCGGGCCTTGTAGGCCTTCTCCAGCAGACGCAGGGCCTCGGTATGGTTGCCCATGCGGAATTCGACCCACGCGAGGCTGTCCGTGATGAAGGGATCTTCGGGTGCAAAGGAAAGCGCCTTCACGATCAGTTCACGCGCTTCAGGCAAGCGCACATTGCGATCGGCCAGGGAGTAGCCCAGTGCGTTGTAGGCGTGGTGGTAGTCGGGCTTGAGGGCGATCAGCCGGCGCAACAGGGCCTCCATATCGTCCACACGCCCGATTTTCTCGGCCAGCATGGCCTGTTCGTAGAGCAGCTCCGCGTCATTGGGTTCTACCTTGACCGCAGCGGCCAGCACGTCATGGGCTTCGCGCAGAAGTTTGTGCTCCTTCAGCAATTGCACTTCGGCCAGAAGCTTCATGCGCCGGTCTGCGGGATTGCGTTCGGGCAACTCCTGAATGATTTTTCGGGCATCGGCCATTCGTCCCTGGCGAGCGAGGATGGACGCGCGACGGTTCTGGGCGGCCACCATCTCCTCGGCGTTTTCGATCTTGTCGAGCCAGGCATTGGCGTCCGACAGGTTGCCACGGCGCTCGGCGATCCTGGACAGGGACAGGTAGGCTTGCGCACGGCCTCGACGGCGCTCATCGCCAGAGCCCGTGCGTGCCCGGTCGGTGAGTTCGATATACCGCTTGAGCGAGGATTCGGCGGCATCGAGCGTGTTCTCCTGAAGCTGCAGCACGCCACGCAGCAGCCACGCGTCGGCTGACTCCGGAGATTGCTTCACGATTTGCTCGAGCTGAGCCGCGGCCTCGGCGTAACGTTGAGCGTCCAGCAGGTTGCGCGCGTATCCCAGTCGGACCTCGGCCATGGCACCTGACTGCTGCAGGTAGCGCTGCACAATGGGTTCGGCCAAGGGAACCTTCGGGTCCATGAGCTCCAGGGCGATCCATGCAGGCCCGGCCGCAGCCGGTGAGGCCTGCTGCGCCTGGCGGGCGGCCTCGATCGCGGCGGCGGGATCGCCGGCCTGGACGCGCAGGCGCCCCACCGTGGTCCACGCGGCCGCAGCGGTGGCTTCGCTTTTCAGATGGTCAGCCAGTGCTTCCTCGACCACCTCGGCCGCGGCACGCTTGTCGGGCGCACGCGAGAAGATTCGCGGCATGACCTCGATGACCGACGCCCGCTCGGCCGCGGGCGTGGCGGCCACTTCAGCTCGCAAGGGTTCGATCGACTCGCGCAGGCGGCCCAGAGACACCAGGATCTGAAGCAGGAAGCGGTTGGCATCGCGGGACTGGGGCAGGGCGGCCTTCCAGGCCTGCGCCGCCTCCAGCGCCGCGTTGCCAGCCCGGTTCTGCAGGGCAACTTCAACAGCGCGCCGATACAGCCGGGGGTCAGCGGTTTTGCGAGCGGCTTCCAGCAGCAGGGAGTAGCCAGCCCCGGATTCGCCGGATCGAACGGCAATTTCACCCAGCAGCAGTTGATAGAAGAGTTCTCCATCAAGAGCCGACACCGACGCAGCGGCTGGAGCGGCTTCGGGCACGCGCGGCGACTGCGCCATGGCTCCGGCCGCAAAAAGGCCTGCAGCCGCAAGGCCCCACGCAATGCGATTGATCATCAACCCATAATAATCGAGGCGTCCATTGCCCATCTGTTGTGCCAGAACTACCCGAAGTCGAAGCAACCCGTCGCAGCCTTGCCACCTCGCTGGTAGGGGCTCTCACGCAGGGTGTGCGCATGGGACAAGCCTTGCGCTGGCCCCTGGGATGCGCGCCAGATCGTCTGGTCGGGCTGCGCGTGCGAGCCCTGGAGCGTCGCTCCAAGTACCTGATCCTCCAGTTCGAGGGCGGCGCTGCTGTGCTGTTGCATCTGGGCATGTCGGGCAGCCTTTCGTTCGTGGCGACGCCAATAGCGCCCGGCAAACACGATCATTTCGACCTCCAGACCGACCGCGGGACCCTGCGCCTGAACGATCCCAGGCGCTTTGGAGCTGTTGTATTTGTGTCAGGGCTTGACGATCCGCGCGCCAGGCGACTGCTGGCGCGTTTGGGCCCCGAGCCCATGGACGACTCGTTTGATCCCAAGGAATTCCACGCACGCCTGCTCAGCCGTGGAGCCGCGGTCAAGAGCCTGCTGCTCTCGGGAGCGTTGGTGGTGGGCGTCGGCAACATCTATGCCGCCGAGGCGCTGTTTCTGGCCGGAATCCGTCCCACGACCGCAGGGCGGCGCATTGGTCCGGCGCGCGCACTGGCCTTGCACCTGGCGATCCGCAAGGTCCTTGGGCGCGCCATCGACCTGGGTGGGACCACGCTGCGCAATTTCTCGGATGCGCATGGGCACAGCGGCGCCTACCAGGATTTCGCCATGGTGTATGGACGCGAAGGCCTGCCCTGCAAGGTCTGCAGCACGCCCATCCGGCGGATTGTGCAGGGGCAGCGCTCCAGTTTCTATTGTCCGAAGTGTCAGAAACCGTGACAGCCTGCACGCGGTGCGTTCGGATGCCCGCACAAGATGCAGGGTGGGTGCTATATTGGCCGACAACCATCTGCGCGCATGGAAGCCGTTGCGACATTCAACGATCAATTCGACCACTACGGCGCATGGCGCCGCGAGTTGGCGCTGCGCCTGAAACTTCTGCGTGAATGGCTCGATGAACACGATCTGAACAACGAGGCGCTGCTCGAGCGCCTGCGGCGCCTTGAGGAACAGGTGCGTTCCGACCGCATCGTGATCGCGTTCGTTGCCGAGTTTTCCCGCGGCAAGTCCGAACTCATCAATGCGATTTTCTTTGGCGAGTATGGCCGCCGCATCATGCCGGCCACCGTGGGCCGCACGACGATGTGCCCGACGGAGCTGGCCTACGAGGCTGGATCACCGCCCAGCCTGCGCTTGCTGCCCATCGAGACACGCAAGCTGCCGCGCACGTTTTCCGATCTGCGATCGGACCGTCAGATCTGGCATCGGGTCGATCTGAACCTGCGCGATCCGGAGGCCCTGGCGGCAACCATGGCCCATGTGGCGGACGTGCGCAAGGTGTCGGTGGACGAGGCGCGTGCCCTGGGCTTCTGGTCGGACGACGAGCAGGCGGAAAACCCCGCCTGTGACGCACAAGGCATGGTGGAAGTGCCGCGTTGGCGGCACGCGCTGATCAACATCGCCCACCCCCTGCTCAAGCAGGGCTTGGTGATCATCGACACGCCTGGGCTCAACGCGATCGGCACCGAACCGGAGTTGACCGTCAACCTGATTCCGTCGGCCAATGCCGTGGTGTTTGTGTTGGCGGCGGATACCGGTGTCACCAAGTCCGATCTGGGGATCTGGCGGGAATACCTCAAGGATCAGGACAGCGCATCGACCCGCCTGGTGGTGCTCAACAAGATCGACACCATCTGGGATGGCATCAACACCAATGCGCAGATCGATGCCGACATTGCGCGCCAGGTGAGCACAACAGCGCAGACCCTGGGCATCGACGCCGAACTGGTCTTGCCCGTTTCTGCCCAGAAGGGCCTGCTGGCCAAGATCGAGAAAAACGAGCCCTTGCTGTTGCGCAGCCGTTTGCCCACGCTGGAAGGGCAACTGGCCCATGGTGTGCTTCACAAGCGCCAGGAAATCCTGCAAGCCAACATCGTCACCGGGTTGGCCGCCCTGCGCCATGAGTGTGATCGACTGATCACCGTGCGTCGACGTGATCTGGCCGATCAATTGCTGGAGCTTCGCAGCTTGCGAGGCAAGAACGATCAGATCATCGGCAACATGCGCACGCGCGTCGAGGTCGAGGAAGCCGAGTTCAACCATTGTGTGTCGCGCATCCAGGCGGTGAAGTCCGTGCAGCTCAAGCTGCTTCGCGACGTGATGCAGAGCCTGGGGTCGGCGCAGGTCAAGCAGGAACTCCAGCAGTTGTTTGTCGCCTTGAGGCAAAAGGGCATCAAACTGGGCGTGCGGTCCGTCTACGGTGAAACCTTTGGCCGCCTTCGGGCCACGCTGGAGGGTGCAAAGTCCTCTGCAGGTGAAATCCAGGCCATGCTCACAGCCACGTTTCGACAGCTCAACGCCGAGTATGGTTTTTCGCTGCAGGCGCCGGCACTTCCCGATCTGGATCGTTGCCTGAGTGACCTGGCGATGGTTGAGGCCGGACACCTGAAATACCTGGGGCTCACCGGGGTGCTCAAGCTTTCGCAGCCCGAATTCGTCGAGCGCCTGGTGCGCGCGCTGATGTCCCGACTGCGAGCGGTGTACGAGGTGGCCCAGTCCGAGCTGGACCTGTGGAGCCGGGCGTCCATGGTCCAGATGGATGTCCAGTTGCGTGAGCGGCGCAAGAGTTTCGAGCGCAGGGCCGAGGCCATCGATCGCATTCGCCGGGCTGCGACGGGTCTGGACGATCGCATCAGCGAGATCGACTCGGCCCAGCAAGGCCTCGATCGTCTGGCCACCAGCCTGACCGGCATCACCGAGCAATTCAGCCGCTCAGGCTTTGGGGCCTTGTCGGCCAACAACCCGACCAACACATCTGTTGAAGCCGCAGCAGAGGCCTGAGCGCCCTGGGCGCCCCCCTGGCATGCCGACCCACTCGTTTTCTGCGCGCATCGTGCGGTGGCAGCGCTTGTATGGTCGCAACGACCTGCCCTGGCAAAACCCGATCGAGCCGTACCGCGTCTGGCTGTCCGAAGTCATGCTGCAGCAGACGCAGGTGACCACGGTGCTGCCCTATTTCGAGCGCGCGCTGCGCCTATGGCCCGGTGTGCAAGTGCTGGCCCAGGCCCCAGAGGCCGAGGTCATGGCGCTTTGGAGTGGCTTGGGCTACTACAGCCGCGCCCGCAACCTGCATCGGTGTGCCCAGCACATCGTGGCCCATTGGGGCGGGGAGTTTCCCCGGCGGGTTGAGGAACTTGCTGCACTGCCCGGTGTCGGTCCCTCGACTGCTGCAGCCATCGCTGCGATCTGCTTCGGTCAGCGCGAGGCGATTCTGGATGGCAACGTCCGGCGCGTGGTGGCGCGTGTGCGGGCCTTTGACGCGGACCTGGGTCAGGCGCAGGCCGTGCGCCAGTTGTGGGACGAGGCGCGGGCGCTGCTGCCGACACAGGCACGCGGCGACACCATGCGACGCTACACACAAGGGATGATGGACCTGGGCGCCACAGTGTGCCTGGCGCGCGCACCACGCTGCGATGAGTGTCCGGTGCGCGCCGATTGCCGTGCGCACGCCCAGGATCAGGTGAACCGCTACCCGGTCAAGACCCGCCGTGCCTTGCGAAAACACGAAACCTGGTGGTTGTTGTGCCTGCGCCGATCCGATGGTGCGGTGGCCCTTGTCCAGCGGCCCCGCAGTGGGATCTGGGCAGGCATGCTGGCATTTCCGCAGTTTACGGATGAAGCGGGTCTGCAGGCCGCTGCGGCGTCCATTCAAGCCTGCGACTTGGACATCGCTGCCCCGGTCCAGCACAGCCTCACGCACCGGGAATTGACGTTGGTGTTTGTCCGGGCGCAGCTGGCACACGCTGCACCCGGCAAATGGACAGTCGAACCCGGGCATCCTGCCGGGCAAGTCCAATGGCACCAGCCGCTCGAGGCGCTGAACCTGGCCCTGCCGCGGCCCATTTCACAATATTTGAAAGAAATCCGGTCGTAGCGATCGTCAAACAACAACAGTTAGCTATAAATTCAATAGCGAGTGTCGCCTGACCAGGCGGTGTCCAGCTCGCGGTGGCGCTTCAGTGTTGTCCAGCGATCCGAAAATGCGTCAGCCAGAAGCTCGACCAGGTAGACCGAACGGTGCTGACCACCCGTGCAGCCAATTGCCACGGTGACGTAACTGCGATGGTCCTTGGCAAAGGATTCGAGCCAGCGATCCAGAAACCCGCGCACGTCGCTGTTGTAGGCATGGACCTCGCTGCGCTGGGCCAACCAGTTCATCACGGCTTCGTCTCGTCCGGTCAGGCGGCGCAGGTCTGCTTCGTAGTGCGGATTGGGCAGCATGCGCACGTCAAACACGAAATCCGCGTCGACAGGGATGCCGCGCTTGAAGGCAAAAGATTCAAAGACCAGGGTCAGCTGGCTGGAGACCGCTGACACCAGGGCCTTGATGTAACCCTGCAATTGCGAGGAGCGGATCACGCTGGTGTCGATGATGTGGGCACCCTCGCGCAGGTCGGCCAGCATTTCGCGCTCGATCTCGATCGATTCGACCAGGGCATGCCGAACGTCCACCGCGTCGTCGCGCGACAGCGGGTGGCGTCGTCTTGTTTCCGAAAAGCGCCGCACCAGGGTGTCGGTGGTGGCGTCCAGGAAGATTGGACGCACGATGACCCCCTGCAGGCGCAAGGCACTGAGCTGCCGGGGCACCTGGGGCAGCGCCGTGGCACTGCGCACGTCGATGGCGATCGCCACCCGGTCGGTGCCCTGACGGCGCTCAAGATCCACAAAAGAGCTCAGCAGTTCGGGCGGCAGGTTGTCGACGCAGTAGTAGCCGGCGTCTTCGAGGGCGTTGAGGGCGACCGATTTTCCGGAGCCGGACATCCCGGTGATGACGACGATTTCTAGGTTCATGATGAGACGGTCGTGAAGGCCTGGTCGGCCGCCCGGCTGCCATCATGCAGCAACTCGCGGGCGTGCGCGCGGCTGGCCTCGCTGGGACGCCCCGTCGACCCCGGAGCGACACCGCCCAACATCCGCGCCAGTTCGGTTTCGCGGGCCTCGCCATCAAGCGCATCAAGGGTGCTTTCGGGGGGCGTGTCCGTCCGTCCGTCGGATCGCTTGCTGACCCGCGCGTGATGGTGCCCGCAGGCCGCCACCTGGGCCATGTGGGTGACGGCCAGCACCTGGCGATGCGCCCCCAGCTGGCGCATCAATCGGCCAACCGTGGTTGCGGTGCTGCCGCCGATGCCCGCGTCGATCTCGTCAAAAATCAAGGTTTCGGCGCTGCCGTTGGCGCTGGCGCAGACGGCGATGGCCAAGGCAAGTCGCGACAGCTCACCACCTGATGCGGTGCGCGCAACGGGTCTCAGCACCGAGCCCGCGTGTGCCGCAAAGCAAAAGTCGATGTCTTCCATGCCATGAGCGGCGGGCTCTTCCAGCGTCTGCAGCACCACGTCGAACCGCCCGCCGGGCATGCCCAAAGCGGGGAGAACCTGGCTCACGGCGCCAGCCAGTCGCTGCGCGCCGGCCCGACGGCGTTGGCTCAGCACTTGCGCCGCCGCCTCGAAGTGCGCGCGGGCCTGTTGCTCGGCTTGCTGCAAGGCCTGCACATCTGCCTGCGTGCGCAGGGTTTCGGCCCGTTGCCGGCACTGCTGCAGAAAGGCAGGCAGTGCCTGAGGGGCGACGCGAAACCGCCGCGCCAGGCCGATCCATTCGGCCAGACGGGCGTCCAGGCTGGCCAGGCGCACCGGGTCGGGTTCGCTGTGGGCAAGGCTCGAATGCAGCTCACGGCTCGCGTCCTCGATCAGCGCACGCGCTCCAAGAAGCTGCTCCGCGACGCCTGTCAGGCGGCTGTCCAGGACCGATTGCGCCTGCACCGCAGCGTGCGCACGCGAAAGCGCCAGGATGGCACCGTCGGATGCATCGTCGCCACCCTCCAGCAGGGCCAGGGCCTGCTGCAGGCCATCGATCAGTTCCTGCGCATGCGCCAGCCGACGGTGGGATTCGTTCAGATCGTCCCACTCGCCATCGCGCGGCGTCAGCTTGTCAATTTCCGCTATTTGCCAGGCCAGTCGATCGCTTTCCTCGCTGAGCTGCTGCTGTGCCGTGGTGGCCTGTTCCACCCGATGCCGGGCCTTGCGCCACGCATGCCAGGCGGAGGCAACCTCGCCGGAAGATCCTCCGGCAAAGGCGTCGAGCACGGCACGGGTCAGGCCGGGCCGCGTCAGCGCCTGCCAGGCATGCTGGCCGTGGATGTCGACCAGGCGCGAACCCAGATCGCGCAATTGTTGTGCGGTTGCCGGCACCCCGTTGATCCAGGCCCGGCTGCCGCCACCGCGATCGACCACGCGGCGCAGCAGCAGCGCCTCGTCGGGCTCGATGCCGATGTCAGCGAGCGTCGGTGCCAGGTGCTGGGGCCAATCGAAGCTGGCCGTGATGTCGGCGCGGGCTTGTCCATCGCGCACCACCGAGCTCTCGGCACGTCCCCCCAAGGCCAGGGCCAGTGCATCGATCAGGATCGACTTGCCCGCGCCGGTTTCGCCGGTCAGCGCAGTGAAGCCCTCAGCACAATCGAACTCCAGCTCGCGCACCAGCACAAAGTTTCGCAGGGTGATTCGCCGCAGGGTCATGTCAAGTCAAGGGCCTGGGTTCAAACGTTGCCTGCATTCCAGTGAAGTTTGCGGCGCAGGGTGTCGAACCAGGTCCATCCCCTGGGGTGGAGAAAGCGCACCCGGTCCGCCGAACGGCGCACGCTGATGCGGTCGCCATGGAGCAGCGAGGTGAGCGATTGCATGTCGAAATTCACGCTGGCGTCCCGGCCCGACACCACTTCGATGGTCACCTCGTGAGCGTCGGCCAGCACCAGGGGGCGGTTGGACAGGGTGTGTGGCGCGATGGGCACCAGCAGCCAGCCCGGCAGCGAGGGATGCAGCAGGGGCCCGCCGGCGGAAAGCGCATAGGCCGTCGAGCCGGTGGGTGATGCCACGATCAGGCCATCGGCGCGCTGATTGGCGACGAAGGCGCCGTTGACTTCGACACGCAGTTCGACCATGCCCGAGGTGCCGCCGCGGTAGACCACCACATCGTTCATTGCCACGGCTTCAAACACACACTCACCGTCGCGCAACACCTGACCCTGCATCAGGGTTCGTTGGTCTTCCTCGTATTCGCCGATCAGCATCCGGTCGAGCGCCTCCGGATAGGACTCCAGAGGAATGTCGGTGATAAAACCCAGGCGCCCCTGGTTGATGCCGATGAGCGGGATGCCCCAGCGGGCGATGCGACGCCCGACACCCAGCATCGTCCCGTCGCCCCCCACCACGAGTCCCAGATCGCAGCGCCTGCCGATGGCATCCAGATCCAGCGCGGTGAAATCGCCCAGTCCGAGCGCCGAGGCGGTTTCGGTGTCCACCACCACCTCGCACCCGCGCGACATCAGGTAGTGGCCGATGCCGTCCAGCACATCACGCGTCAGACGCGCGCCCCCGCTCCCACCTGCCGTCGAAGGGGGCTTTCCAAAGAGTGCCACATGCCGGAAGACCGATTTCATGCGGCAAATTACAACATCAAAATAGAATGCCCAGATGCTGGATGAACGTGCCAAGGTTCTGCTGAAGGCGCTGGTGGAGCGCTACATCGCCGACGGACAGCCCGTGGGCTCGCGCACGCTGTCCAGGGCGTCGGGCTTGGAGCTTTCGGCCGCAACCATCCGCAACGTCATGGCCGACCTGGAGGAGCTGGGCCTGATCGTGAGCCCTCACACGTCTGCGGGGCGTGTTCCCACGGCGCGCGGCTACCGTGTTTTTGTCGACACCATGCTCACGGTCAAGCGCGAGGCGCTGTCGTCAGCGCCGCTGGGCACGGCCCTCACGGCCGGCGCTGCGCCCACCCTGGCCGCCGAACAGCCCCAGCGGGTGATCGCCAATGCCGCGCAGTTGTTGTCCAACCTGTCCCATTTTGTGGGTGTCGTCGTGGCGCCCCGGCGATCGTCAAAGTTCCGGCACATTGAATTCCTGCGCCTTTCAGAGCGGCGTTTTCTCGTCATCATCGTGTCGCCCGACGGTGACGTGCAAAACCGTGTCATCTTCACTGAGACGGACTATTCGCAGTCCCAGCTCGTGGAGGCTGCGAACCACCTGAACAGCCAGTACGCTGGCATGGCGATCGAGCAGGTTCGCAGCCGCCTGGCGACCGAAATGAATCAGTTGCGCGGCGAGATCGCATCGCTCATGCAGGCGGCCGTTGACGTGGGCGAGGATGCAATGTCCTCACCCCAGGACGAGGTCGTCATCTCCGGCGAACGCAACCTGCTGTCGGTCAGCGAGTTTTCGGGCGATCTGTCGCACCTGCGCCGTGCCTTCGAGCTCTTCGAGCAGAAAGCGCAGCTGCTGCGCCTGCTGGAGGTGTCCAGTCGGGCCGAGGGCGTGCGCATCTACATCGGTGGCGAAAGCCAGACCGTGCCCTACGAAGAACTGTCGGTGGTCAGTGCCCCCTATGAAGTCGACGGACAGGTGGTGGGCACGCTGGGGGTGATTGGGCCCACACGCATGCCCTATGACCGAATGATCCAGATCGTCGACATCACCTCGCGCCTGGTCAGCAACGCGCTGAGCCACGGAAAGCCCCACACATAGAATCCATCGGTCTGCACCTTCGCGCGGGTTCCGGCACTCGAAGGGGCGTTAGCTCAGTTGGTCAGAGCAGAGGACTCATAATCCTTTGGTCGTTGGTTCAAGTCCAACACGCCCTACCATCCTTCTTCTGGCACGAACTCCATGTGGCTGGTCATTGCCG
>CAYNWR010000033.1:0-13335 GCA_964400915.1 uncultured Burkholderiaceae bacterium | reverse complement strand
GTTCGCTGATGAGATCGATGTGCAGCGAACTGGTCTCGATGCTCTGCGCGGTGTTGTCCGACAGGCGCACCAGGTGCGAGCTCGCGTAGCTGCGCTCCAGGTCGCGAAAGCGCGCCTTTTCTTCCAGCAGGCGCTTGGCGTCGTGCACATTGCCGTTGAGGAACACGCTCATGCCCAGGCGCAGGTTCTCGATCAGGCGGGCGTGCAGGTCGCAGATTTCGGCCATGCCCGCATCCGAAAAGCGCCGCCCCGGCTTGATCTTCTTGTCCTCCACGTCGATGAGCACGCGCTCGATGATGTCGCCGATCTGCTCCATGTTGATCGTGAAGCTGATGATGTCCGTCCACCGCCGGCTTTCCTCTTCGCTCAAGGCCTCGCGGGAGATCTTGGTCTGGTAGTACTTGATCGCCGAGTACAGCTCGTCGACCATGTCGTCCATCCGGCGCAGCTCGGCAGCCAGGCGCAGATCGTTGTTGCGAATCACGTCGAGCACGCCGCGCAGCATGGTCTCGACGATGTCGGCCTGATGCAGGGCCTCGCGGGCGGCGCAGGAAATGGCCAGCGACGGTGTCGCCAGCGCCGACGGATCCAGATGGCGCGGACGGCCGGGCGACAACGGCGTGGATGACGCGTCGGGCTTGGGCAGCATCTTTTCGGTCCACGCCGCCACCCACTGGGTGATGCCGATGAAGACCAGCCCCAGACACAGGTTGAAGATCAGGTGATACAGCACAACGATCGTGGCCGGATCGGCGATGTAGGGTCTGAGCTGCCGGATCCACAAACCGACGAAGGGCATGGCCACCAGCACACCGATGCACTTGAAGACGAAGTTGCCCAGGGGCACGTGTCGAACCGCGACGGGCGAGCGCATCGTGGTGAGCACGGCCAGCAGGCCGCTGCCCAGGTTGGCGCCGATCACCAGGCCCAGGGCCACTTCAAGCGGGATGACGTGGGTGGCCGCCAGTGTGGCCGTCAGCAGCACGATGGCCAGGCTGGAATAGCTCAGCACCGCCAGCGCCGCACCCACCGTGATCTCCAGGATCAGGTCGCTGGTGAGCGATGCCAGCATGGCCTTGACCGCAGCCGATTGCGTGAGGATGGTGGTGGACTGGGTAACCAGACGCAGCGCGAGCAGCATCAGGCCCAGGCCGATCAGGATGCGGCCGTAGCGACCGGCGTTGGTGTCGGGCCGCAGGATGAACAGCACCACACCCACAAAAATGAACAGCGGCGACAGCCACGAAAGATCGAAGGAAAACAGCACCGCCATCAGGCTGGTGCCGATGTCGGCCCCCAGCATCACGGCCAGCGCGGCCGGCAGCGCCACGAGGCCTTGGCCGACAAAGGCCGAAACGATCAAGGCGGTGGCGGTGGACGACTGAACCAGCGCCGTGACACCCACGCCAGCCGCCGCCGCGGTCAAACGGTTGCTCATGCTGCGCGCCAGCAACTGGCGCAGGTTGGCACCGAAGACGCGCAGGATGCCGGTTCGTACGAGATGCGTGCCCCAGACCAGAAGGGCGATCGCAGCGAGAAGGTTGAGCAGGTGCTTCATTGAGGCAAGCGATCAATGATAAACCCCGCAGGATGAATTGTCACAAAACTGTCATCTTCCGGACATCGAGGCTGGTGACGATTCCTGGCTTGCAAACCTTCGTTCAGAAAGTGGATCGTCATGACTCTTGAAATTGGCAGTTGGTGTCGCAGGGTGGGTGCGCATGTGAGCGCGGCAGGACTGATTGCGCTGGTCGGCTGTGGGGGCAGCGACGGCGACGCGAACATCGGCTCACTGCGCCTGATCGGCAGCTACGACATCAAGACACAGACGTTGTATGAAGGCGTCGAGTTCGGCGGCATTTCGGGCATCGACCGCGCGCCTGATGGCAGCTATTGGGCGCTATCGGACGAGCGCGGCGGTGAGCGCGGCACACCGCGCTTTTACTCGTTGAACATCGACTTTGACAGCAGCAGCTTCAAATCGGTGACCATCAAGAAGATGGTCTACATCAAAGGCCCAGACGGCAACAACCTTTCGTCCACCTCCCGCACGGCCGATCCAGAGGGCATCCGACTGGCTCCCAACGGCAACCTGTACATCTCCAGCGAGGGCAATTTCGGCGCGGGCGCCAGCTTGTACCAGCCATTCGTACGGGAGATCAGGACCGACGGTAGCTTTGTACGGGCTTTTGAAGTTCCAGCTGCGTTCCACTATGTGGACAACAGCACCACGGGCGCTCGCAGCAACAAGCTGTTCGAGGCGCTTGCCGTTACGCCCTCTGGGGCCGTGTTCACGGCCAACGAGGACGCATTGATCGAGGACGGGCCCATCACCACCTTGCAGTCGGGCAGCGTCGTGCGTGTCATCAAGTTCGAAGCGGCCACCGGCAAACCCGTGGCGCAATATGCCTATGCGCTGCCCAGGATTCCCGTGGACCGGGCGCCGACCGGAGCCTTTGCCCCGGATAACGGCCTGCCCGAGTTGCTCGCTGTATCGGAGACCGAATTCATCGCCGTCGAGCGCGCTTTCGCCGACGGTGTGGGCAACACGATTCGCATCGTGCTGGCCACCATTGAGCCAGACACCACCAACGTTGACAGCATGAAGAGCCTGGTCGGCGCCAGCTACAAGCCGCTCAAGAAGCAGCAACTGCTGGAGTTGCCCATTACCTACCAAGGCGTGAAGATGGACAACATTGAAGGTGCCTCATGGGGGCCACGTCTGGCCAACGGCAATCGGAGCCTTGTGCTGGTGGCGGACAACAATTTCTCGACGTCCCAGGTCACGCAATTCCTGGCCTTCGAGGTCTTGCCCAAACAGTAGAAGCGGCTCTGGCGAAGCTGCGGAGCCCACATCGCCAGCTTTGAGGGCAACAAGTTTCGCGGTGTCCGACATGCCCCAGCCGGACAGGGTATCGAATCGTTTGCAACGGCCCCAAAAGCCGCTGAGAAACCGCGCTTGCGGATGATTGCTTTCTGCACCGCATGAGGCTTCACGACGTTGACACATTGCCTGCCTAGAGTGCCTGCAGGATTGGCGCGATGAGCGTCGCATTGAAGTCATGGCGCAGGATATTCACATTCGCGGGTTGAGCAAGGCGTTTGGCGCCACCCAGGTGTTGCAGGAGATCAACCTTCACGTTCAGCAAGGGGAGTTCGTCTCTCTCCTGGGGCCGTCGGGTTGCGGTAAATCCACCCTGCTCAGAATCATCGCGGGCCTGGAACGGCAGGATCAGGGCACGATTCATCTGGGTGAGCGCGCTGCGCACGATCTGGCGCCGCACGAGCGCAACGTGGCCATGGTCTTTCAGAACTACGCGCTGTACCCCCACATGAGCGTCGCTCAGAACATCGCCATGCCCTTGGTGATGTCCCGCCTGGGCTTTCTGCAGCGCCAGCCTTTCATCGGCGCTCTGTGGCCCGGTCGGCGGGTGGTGCAGGACGGCATTCGGGCCGATGTGCAAGCCCTGGCCGCTTCCTTGGGCCTTTCTCAATTGCTGGACCGCAAGCCCGGCCAACTCTCGGGGGGGCAGCGCCAACGGGTTGCGCTGGCACGCGCCATGGTGCGCGATCCGGCCGCCTTCTTGATGGACGAGCCGCTCTCGAACCTTGACGCCAAGCTGCGCGTGGGTGTGCGCGAAGAACTGGCTGAACTGCATCGGCGCTTGGGCGCCACTTTTCTGTACGTCACGCACGATCAGGCCGAGGCCATGACGCTGTCGGACCGTGTCGCGGTCATGGACCGCGGTCGCATCCTGCAAGTGGCCACCCCTCGCGACCTCTACGACAGTCCCAACAGTGTTCGCGTGGCGCGCTTTGTCGGGCACCCCGAGATCAACCTGATGCCCATCACCATCGATGGCCAGGGGGTGGGGCACCTTGGCCGCTGCACGTTTCGCATGATCGCGACCTGGGGTCGCTTTGAGCCGGGGGTGCATCAACTGGGCATGCGTGCCGAGCATGTGCGATGTCTGCGCGGCGAAGGCGACACCGATTGCGACGCGATCTTTCCTGCGCGGCTGGAGCGCGTGGAAGACCATGGCCACGAGCGCTTGTGTGCTTGGCGCTCGACCGAAATCCCGGATCTGAGACTGACCTGCCGCAGCGAGTCGGGCGCAGTCGGGGGTCCCCTGCGCGTGGGTGACGAGGGAATGCTGGGCATGCAATTGGCCAAGGCGCATGTGTTTGACGGCCAGGGTGAGCGCCTGGCCTGCACCCTGGTTGCGTTGCGGCGCGGCCGGCTCAGTCTGGCTGCAGCGGCGCCGTGAACGCGATCCGCCACGGTCTTCAGGCAGGTCTGGCCAGGGCCGGCTGGTGGTTTGCAGCTCCGGCCGCTGCACTGCTGGTGTTGCTCTACGTGGTGCCGATTGGCTGCCTGCTCGTGCTGAGCCTGACCGACTATGAACTCGGTGCTGTGGACCTTCGCTGGCTGGGCCTCGCCAATTTCGAGCGGGCGCTGGCCGATCCCGTCTTTGTGCGCGCCTTCAAGAATACCTTGCTCTACGTGGCGATTGTCATACCCGGCGGGGTGATCGGTGGACTGGCGCTGGCCCTGTTGGTGCATTCACGGTGGCGCACGCGTTCGCTGTACGAGGTCATCTATTTCCTCCCCGTCACATCCACGCTGATTGCGATGGCTACGGTGTGGCAGTTCCTGCTGCATCCCAAACTGGGACCGGTCAACGCGGCGCTGAAGTCCATCGGTTTAGGGGAGGTCCCATTCTTGTCGGACCCGTCACTGGTCACGCCCACGCTGGCATTCATCGGTCTGTGGCAATTGCTGGGTTTCAACATGATCCTGTTTCTGGCTGGCCTGTCCAGCATCCCGCAGGACTTGTACGACGCTGCGGCTGTTGATGGGGCCCAACATCCGCTGGACCGTTTCGTGAGGGTGATCTGGCCCATGCTTGGGCCCACCACCTTGTTTGTCACGGTCACCACGGGCATCACGGCGTTCAAGGTCTTTGACACGGTGGCTGTGCTGACCCAAGGCAAGGGCGGCACCGAGGTGTTGCTTTATGCGCTCTATCTGGAGGGCTTCCAGTATTTCAAGATGGGCTACGCGGCCGCCCTGACACTCGTCTTTCTGGCTTTCCTGCTGGTGTTCTCGGCCGTGCAGGCGCTGCAGTTGGACCGCCGGGTGCACTACACATGACTGCGCCATTGCAGCCATCCGCCGGCCATTGGCACCAGCCCATGTGGCGGTTGGTGATGGTGCACCTGGCACTGGGTGCTGGCGCCATCGTGATGCTGATGCCCTTTGTGTGGATGCTCGCCACGGCGTTTCGCCCACCCGCGGAAATCTTTGAAGGCTCATTGTTGCCCTGGCCACGCGAGTTTCACGGACTGGGGCATTTTCGCGAGGTGCTCAAGTCAGCACCCATCGGCCGCTTCATGCTCAACGGCGTTTGGGTCTGTCTGGGCATCCTGGCACTGCAATTGCTGATTGCCATCCCGGCCGCCTACGCATTGGCTAAATTGCCGTTCAAAGGGCGCCAGGGACTTTTCATCGCGGTGCTTGCAGCACTCACGGTGCCCATTCAGGTGACGGCCTTGCCCCTGTACATCGGCCTGGCCCGAGTAGGTGCTCTGGACACCTACTTCGCTCAGATGTTCCCGTTCTTCCTGTCGGTGTTTGCCATCTTCCTGTTGCGCCAGGCCTTCAAGACCTTTCCGGACGAGATTCTCGATGCTGCCCGATTGGATGGCGCGACCGAGCCCGAGATCCTCTGGCGCATCGTGGTGCCCGCAGCGCGCCCTGCCATTGCGGCGTTTGCCATCTTCTCGCTGGTGGCGCACTGGAACGATTTGTACTGGCCCATGATCGTCACGACCAGCACCGAAATGGCGCCTCCCCCTTTGGGCATGCTGATGTTTGCGTCCGCCGAATCCGGGGCCAACTACGGTGCCCTGATGGCGGGCGCGAGCCTGATCACCGCCCCGCTGGTGCTGGCCTTTCTGGTGGCGCGGCGGCGCTTCATCCAGGGCATCACCATGACGGGGTTTCGTTAAACCGTCATCTTCGAATGCTCTGATGCTGCCTGCATTGGCAAAGCCACATCAAGGAGTGTTTGCATGAAGGGTTTTCGATTCTGGCTGGGCGCTTTGGCTGCGACGGCCTCGCTCTTGGGAACTGCAGCGGTTCAGGCGCAGCAGAAGGTGACACTGGACGTCTTGTACTGCTACCCAAGCTTCGCGCGCTTTCACGAGCCCTTGGCAGCCGAGTTCATGAAGCGCAACCCAGGGATCGAGATCAAGTTTCGCGCGCCAGCGGCCAGCTACGACGAAGGTCACCAGCAGATGCTGCGAAGCGCGGTGACCAACCAATTGCCCGACCTGTACTACGCGGGCTACCACCTGCTGGGGGAGATGGCGCGCACGCTGGAGCGGCGTGGCCAGATCGTCGACCTGGCGCCACTGATCAAGAGCGAGGCACCCAACTTCGTCAGCAGCAATTTTGCGCTGCGCATGATGAGCCTGTCGCAGGTGGACGGCAAACAATACGGCCTGGCGTTCAATGCGTCCTCGCCCATCATGTACTTCAACACCGACCTGGTGCGTCGAGCCGGTGGTGACCCACGCAACATGCCCACCACCTGGGACGGGCTGATTGCGCTGGCCGGCAAGATCCGCGCGCTGAGCCCGGACATCAACGGCATGTCCTATGACGTGCACGCCTGGCCGGACGATTGGCTATTTCAAGGTTTGATCTACCAGCAGGGCGGGAAACTGGTGGAGCCAGGGACCAAGAAGGCCGGTTTCAACAACAGCGTGGGCCTGGGTGCCCTCAAGACCGCACGGCGTTTTGTCACCGAAGGCGGCATGCAATTGGTGGATTGGGATCAATCGCGCCAACAGTTCGGGGCCGGCAAGACCGGCATTCTTTTCACCACACCCGCCCACCTCAAGATCGTCACCGACATGATCGGCGGCAAATTCGAATGGGGCACAGCGCGTTTTCCGCTGGACAACAAGGATGCCGGGGGTGTGCCCACCGGTGGCAACGCCGTGGTGGTGCTGACCAAAGACGTCGCCAAGCAAAAGGCCGCCTGGGAATTCGTCAAGTTCGTCACCAGCGCCGAGGCCCAGAAGACCGTGGTGGAGATGACGGGTTACCTGCCAACCAACCAGCGCGCCTTGGGCGCCGACTACCTGGCGCCGTTCTACGACAAGAACCCCAACTTCCGCACCGCCACCACGCAGATCGACAAGTCACTGCCCTGGGGCGGTTACCCCGGCGGTCAGTCGGTCCGCATCTGGCGTGCCCAGCGTGATGTGGTCGCGTCGGTGATGCGTGGCGAGAAAACGCCCGAGGCGGCCCTGCCCGAACTGGTCAAGGCCACCGAAAGTCTGATGGAGTAGAGCGAGCCAAGCGCATTCAGTGGTGCTGCCATGTTGATCGCCCAGTTTTCCGACACCCACATCAAGCACCCAGGTCAACTGGCCTACGGGCGCGTTGGCACCGCCGACATGTTGCGAGAGGCCTTGGCCCACCTGCACAGCCTGCCGCAGCGGCCCGATCTGCTGGTGATCACCGGCGATCTGGTCGATGCGGGATCAGCGGCCGAGTACGAGCACCTGAAAAGTCTGCTCGAGCCCAGCGACGTCCCGCTCGTGCTGGTACCGGGCAACCACGACGAGCGCGAGGCGCTGCGCGCCGCGTTTCCCGATCAACCGGTGAGCGACCTGGATGGCTTCTGGCAGTTCGCGCTGAGTCGACCCGAATGGCCCCTGCGCATCATCGGGCTGGACACGGTGGTGCCGCAGCAAAGCGGTGGTCTGCTGTGCGCCCAGCGCCTGCAATGGTTGGATGCCGCCTTGAGCGAAGCCACCGAGAAGCCCACCCTGCTGCTCATGCACCACCCGCCGTTCGACACCGGCATCGGGCACATGGACGACATTGGCTTGCAGGGGCGCGACGCCTTTGCCGACATCCTCTGGCACCACCCCCAGGTGCGGCTGGTGGTTTGTGGTCACCTGCATCGAACCATCCGTTGCACCGTGGGAGGGCGCGCGGTGATGACCGCCCCGAGCACCGCACACACCGTGCAGCTCGATCTGGCGCGCGACGCGGCGGCCATGTTCCGGATGGAACCCCCAGCTTTTCTGTTGCATTGGTGGAGCGGGCGCGATCTGGTCAGCCACCATGTGCCCATCGGCGCATTCTCTGGCCCGCATCCCTTCTTTGACGACCATGGCCGCCTGATCGCCTAAGGCCTTGGGCCTTGCAAGCAAGCAATGGCCGACATGAACGCCCAGCCTGACGTCAGACACCCATGGTGACCGTACACGACGCGATCCGGGCTCGGCAGCTGTTTCCGCATTTTCAACCAGTGGTTCGATTGTCCGACGGGGCGATTCATGCCCACGAAGCCCTTGTCCGTCTGAAGTCCGATCTGCCGTGGACGACGCCCGATCAGTTGTTTGGGCAGGCGCTGGCCGAGGGGAGTCTGCAAGCGCTTGAGGTCGCTTGCGTGCGCCTGGCGTTGACCGAGTGGGCCGCAGCCGATCGCATTGGAAAGCTTTTCCTGAACATGAGCGCCACCGTGTTGGTCTCAGAGCTGGCGCAGCATGACTTCGAGCTGCTGCTGACCACACTCAAGCGGGCGGGCATTACCCCGGAAGGCATCGTGATCGAACTGACCGAACACGAGCGGGTCAACGACCCGTCAGCACTGGGGATGGCGGTTGGACGCCTGCGACGAAGCGGGATCGCGCTGGCACTGGACGATTTCGGCGACGGCCGATCGAGCCTGCGCCTTTGGTCGGAGTTGCAGCCCGAATACGTCAAGATCGACAAATATTTTGCACGCGACTTGCACCGGCATCCCGAGCGGGTCCAGACCTTGCGCGCGTTGACGGAGATTGCGCGCATCTTTGGCTCGTCGCTCATTGCGGAGGGCATCGAATCGACCGTGGACCTGGTCCTGGTGCGAGACCTGGGAATCCCGTTCGCCCAGGGATGGGCTTTGGGGCGCCCGGCCGCCGTTCCGCACTGCCAGGCCCCGACCGATGCGCTGGAAACGATCCAGAGCCGTGACATCTCGGTATTTCCGGAGCGACGGCGCAGCAGCCAGCATCGAACGACGGGTTGGACGCTGCTTCGCGAGGTACAGGCCGAGTCGGGGGCCACGAATGCGCGGGCTGTCTTTGACCGGTTCAACCGCGATCAGGACCTGACCGCTGTACCCGTGGTCGAGAACGGGCGCCCGATCGGCATCATCGGGCGCAATGACTTCCTGAACCGGTATGCGAGGCCGTTCACCGATGAGATCTACGGCCGGCATTCGTGCCTGGAGTTTGCCAACCGCGTGCCACGCATCGTCGATATCGGCGCCAGCATTGACTCGCTTATCGACGTGTTGACCTCAGGCGACCAGAACTACCTGCACGAAGGTGTGGTGATCACCGAGAACGGTCGCTACCGCGGCATCGGGACTGCTGCGGACCTGGTCCGTCTGGTGACCGAGTCTCGAATCGAGGCGGCCCGACATGCCAATCCGCTGACCCTGTTGCCGGGCAACATTCCGATTTCGCGCCACATCGCGCGGCTGCTCGAGGCGCAGCGCGACTTTGTGGCGTGTTACGCCGACCTCAATCACTTCAAGCCCTTCAACGACGTCTATGGGTATTGGCGTGGCGACGAAATGATTCTGTTGGCCGCGCGCTGTCTGGCCGAGGGTGTCGATCCGGCACGGGATTTCATCGGCCATGTGGGCGGCGACGATTTCATCGTGCTGTTTCAAAGCGAAGACTGGCGCGCGCGTTGCCTTGCCATCATCAGTCGGTTCAACACGCAGGCCCGCACGTTCTTTGATGAGTCGGCGCAAAGTGTCGGCGGCATCGAGTGCGAAGATCGCCAAGGGGTCGTTCGCTTTCATCCCTTGACCACCATCAGCATCGGCGCGGTGCCTGTCTCTGCTTCAGGGCAGCCGCCCCACACCGAGGACATTGCCAATGCCGCCGCAAAAGCCAAGCATCGGGCCAAGATTGCCGCTGGCAACTTCTACCTTCTTGATGCGCTTCGTGCCGCAGCGAGCCCCCAGGTCTTGCCTGCTGCACATGCCTGAAGACAGGCCATTGAGTGTCGTCTGCCCACCACCCCGTGTCCAGGCAATTCAGCATCATGAGGGTTCGTGGACGAAAATGACTGGCCTGCAGGTGAGGAGGTCCTGCGCGTGAATGGACAAGGTGGTCATCTGGCAGCTGGAAAGGCCTATGCCGTGTTGGTGGATGCGGCCGCCATTGAGGACACCGCCGGCAACGCTTTTGCTGGCATCGCCAGCGTGGACACACTGAACTTCAACACCAAGGCCGACGCGCCACCCGCCGCATCGGTCGCCTTCATCAGCGAGATTCACTACGACAATGCCGGCACCGACAGCGGTGAGGCCATCGCGATATCGGGACAAGCCGGGTTGGACCTGTCCGGTTGGTCGCTGGTGCTCTACAACGGAAATCCGAGTCAACTCAACTCCTACAACACCAAAAGCCTTTCGGGCGTGATTGACAACGAAGGCGCAAGCGGTTGGGGCGAGCTGGCCTTCACCGACCCGTCCAACGGCATCCAGAACGGCGGCAGCGGCGCGGCTGGGGAACCCGATGGCATTGCGCTGGTGGACAACACCGGTGTGGTCCGCCAGTTCATCAGCTACGAAGGCGCCTTTACCGCTGTCAACGGCCCCGCCGTCGGCCTGACCAGCGTCAATATCGGCACCTTCGAACCCACCGATGCGCCGGTTGGCAGTTCCGTTCATTTGGTTGGCACCACCTGGTCTTATGTCAGCGGCAGCAACTCCTTGGGCACGCTGAACACGGGCTTCGTCGCGCCGTAGCGGGCGCAGCGATGCCGCGGGCGACTCGGGAATGCAGGAGCCACGGCGCGGGGGTGATGGGTCCTGACAGCGTCACTTTCGCGTCGTTTGGCCCGCAGGTGGACCATTGGGCGCCTGCGGGCATTTTTTTGTGAATTGTGAGCGCCAACAGATCCTGGCGGTCGACAGATATACGTTGACAGCTACATAGTTTGTAGCAAATTGCCGACCTGACCCACCCATCCGCTGGTCATCGGCTCGTCACCAAGCGAGCCGACGATATCCGTTTCAAAGCACACAGGATCAAGCTCATGGCCAAGGATTTTGCAACGATGGAGGACAGCAACTGCTCGTCCAACCCCAGTATTCACGACGTCTCCGACCCCGCGCGGCGCATGTGGTTGGTGGGGGGGCTTGGCGCGACGGTCGGTGGACTGCTGGCGCCGCTGGCCGGTTGCGCAGGGATGGGCGCTTCCGGCTCTGGGCCGCTGCTGGGTTTCAAGAGTGTGCCAGTGGGCACGGCCGACGCGGTGATCGTGCCTGAGGGCTACCACGCGCACGCGATCGCGCCCTGGGGCGATCCGGTGGGTTTGACGGGCGCCCGGCCTGCGTTTCGGTTTGACGGCGGCAACACCGCTGCCGAGCAGGAAGCACAACTGGGCATGCACCACGACGGGATCCACTTCTTTCGCCATCCGCGCATGCCCGATAGCAGCACGGCCGGGCTGCTGGTGATGAACCACGAGTACGCCGACGATGGCCTGCTGCACGCCGACGGCATGGCCAACTGGAGCGCCGAGAAGGTGCGCAAGGCACAGGCCGCTCATGGTGTCTCGGTGATCGAGATCGAGTTCAAGGGTGGACGGTGGGGCGTGGTCAGCCCAAGCCCGCTGGCGCGCCGCATCACGGCCCGCACGCCCATGGCGGTGGGTGGTCCCGCTGCGGGTCATCGGCTGTTGCAGACCGCAGCCGACCCGGGCGGCCGGCGGGTGCTGGGCACACTCAACAATTGCGCCAGCGGCATCACGCCCTGGGGCACTTACCTGACGTGTGAAGAAAACTTCATTTTTTACTTCAAGGGACCCGAACAACCCGATGCGCACCAGACACGCTGGGGCTTGCGCAAAGGCGATCCCGTGGGCTATCGCTGGCATGAACATGACGAGCGATTTGATGCCACTAGACACCCCAACGAGATCAACCGCTTTGGTTGGGTGGTTGAAATCGATCCCAACGATCCGACAAGCACGCCGATCAAGCGCACCGCGCTCGGTCGTGCCGCCCACGAGGGTGCGACGGTGGCCGTGACGAAGGACCGGCGCGCCGTCGTCTACATGGGCGAAGACGCACGCTTTGAGTACATCTACAAGTTCATCAGCCGTGACGCCATCAAGCCCGGCGGCGCCAGGGCCAATGCCGAACTGTTGGACCACGGCACGCTGTACGTGGCGCGTTTCGATGCCGACGGCAAGGGGCGCTGGATCGCGCTCGCGCATGGCCAGGGGCCATTGACAGCTGCCAACGGTTTTGCCGACCAGGGTGAGGTGCTTGTCAAGTCACGCCAGGCCAGCGACCGGCTCGGGGCCACCAAGATGGACCGGCCCGAGTGGATTTCCGTCGACCGGCAAGGCTGGGTCTATTGCACACTGACCAACAACAGCAACCGCGGTGGCACCGGCCTGTCGGCCGTAGACGCGGCCAACCCGCGCGCCAACAACACGATGGGGAACATCATCCGCTGGAAGGAAGCCGGTGACTTTGACGGGCTGGTCTTTGAGTGGAACCATTTTGTGCTGGCAGGCGACCCGGCGCTGGAGCGGGCGGATGCCCGCGGCAATGTTCGTGGCGATGCCTTCGCCTGCCCCGACGGCTTGTGGACCGACGCGCGTGGTGTGCTGTGGATTCAGACCGACATGTCGACAAGTGCAATGGGCAAGGGGGATCTGAGAAACCTGGGCAATAACACCATGCTGGCGGCCGATCCGCAGACGGGTGAAGTCCGACGCTTTCTCGTGGGTCCGGCCGGCTGCGAAATCACCGGTGCCACCGCTGCGCCCGACGGGCGCACGATGTTCATCAATATCCAGCACCCCGGCGAGAGCCCCAGCGAGCGCAGCGATCCGGCCCAACCACGTCGCATCAGCAACTGGCCCGATCAGCGGCCAGATGGCCGCCCGCGCAGTGCAACGGTGGTCATTCGCAAGAACGACGGGGGCTTGATCGGCACCTGATCGGGTCTTGATCGGCTGGCGCTGTTTGGGGGTCGGGGCCTAGAAGCGCTCCGGCACAAACATGTCCTGCGGCACGGGCGCCCGCGAGTAGTCGGGATGCCGCACACGCTGCGGCAGCTCGATCGTCGGGCGTTCGACCTCGTGGTAGTCGAACTGGTCCAGCAAGTGGGCGATGCAGTTCAGGCGCGCGCGTTTCTTGTCCACCGCCTGCACCACCCACCAGCGGGATTCCGGAATGTGCGTGCGCTCCAGCATCGCCTCCTTGGCCTTGGTGTATTCCTCCCAGCGGC
>CAYNWR010000032.1:0-13335 GCA_964400915.1 uncultured Burkholderiaceae bacterium | reverse complement strand
CGTGGTGGGGGTGCTGCTCGGTTTCCTGATCGGCTCCTCGCGGCTGATGTATGCCGCGCTGTACCCGCTGATGGTGGCCTTCAACGCGGTGCCCAAGGCCGCCGTGGTGCCCATCCTGGTGGTCTGGTTCGGCATCGGCCTGGGGCCGGGCATCCTCACGGCCTTCCTGATTTCGTTCTTTCCGATCACCGTGAACATCGCCACGGGACTAGCCACGCTCGAGCCCGAACTCGAAGACGTGCTGCGCGTGCTGGGTGCGCGGCGCTGGGATGTGTTGGTCAAGGTGGGCCTGCCCCGCTCGATGCCCTACTTCTACGGTTCGCTCAAGATCGCGATCACCCTGGCCTTCGTGGGTACGGTGCTGGCCGAGATGACGGCGGGTGATTCGGGTATCGGGTATCTGATGCAGACCGCCGGCAGCCAGCAGCGCATGCCACTGGCCTTCGCCGGGCTGGTCACCATTGGCGCCATGGCCATGGCCATGTACGAGCTGTTCAGCGCCATCGAGAAACACACCACCGCCTGGGCCCACCGCGGTTCGCAGGCGGCGTGAACCCCGATCAGCAGCAGCGCGCGCTGCGCCGCGCCAATGCCATCGCGGCGGCCGCGCTGGCAGCAGGGCACCATCCCTTCGGCGCGGTCTTGATCGCACCCGATGGTGAGACGGTCCTTCTGGAACAAGGCAATGTCGATGCCGTCAACCACGCCGAGGCCGTGCTGGCGCGCAATGCCGCAGCGCAGTTCGACCCCCAGACCTTGTGGGACTGCACCCTGGTCACCACGGTGGAGCCCTGTGCCATGTGCGCGGCCACGCAGTACTGGGCCCACATCGGGCACCTGGTGTACGGCATGAGCGAACGCCGGCTGCTGGACATCACGGGCAACCACCCGGAAAACCCCACGCTTGATCTGCCCTGCCGCGAGGTGTTCGCACGTGGCCAGAAAGCCATGGAGGTGGTCGGTCCCGTTGCGGCGGTGGAGGGCGAAATCGCCCAGTTGCACCTGGCGTTCTGGCGTCGGTCCGGCCCCGCCGGTCAGCACGGCCCGGCAGACCCATCCGGCGCCTCCAGCAAACACTCTTGAATGATTTTGGCCCGTAGCGAGCATCGCCTCTTGCTACCTTGCTATTGTTTTTGAATTGATCTGGCGTGCCTCCCTGTCCCTCCAGCATCGCCTGGACGAATCCGGCCGTTGTGTGGTCAGGCACGAACACGTTGGCCCGCTGCGCGTGCTGCAGGCGCTGTATCCCGAAGGGCCAGGCATCTGCCACCAGGTGGTGATCCATCCGCCGGGCGGCATCGTCGGCGGCGACCAGCTCGACATTCAGATGCAACTCGAAGGCGGCGCTCATGCCCTGGTCACCACCCCCGGCGCCACCCGCTTCTATCGCTGCGATGGTGGGCTGCACGGCCAGCAGACGGTGAGTGCCCGCCTGGCCGATGGCGCGCGGCTTGAATGGGTGCCGGGCGAGGCGATCGCCTACAGCGGCTGCGACGCCCACAACGCCCTGTCCCTCGATCTCGCACCCGGGGCGCAGGCCCTGGTCTGGGACGTCCTGGCCCTGGGCCTCCCAGCCGCCAAGGCGCCTTTTGCCAGCGGGCGGGTTCGCCAGCACTTGCAGTTGACAGGTGTCTGGCTGGAGCGCGGAACGATCGACGCCAAGGATGGATCGTTGCTCAATAGCCCACTGGGCCTTGCCGGCCGATCCTGCATGGCCAGCCTGGCGTTTGCGAGTGGCCACACGTGGCCGGCCACCATGCGCGACGCCTTGCTGGACGCCGCTCGAGCGGTTCTGGACGCGTTTGACGCCAGGCACCCACCCGACTGGCGCGAGCCCGAAACGGTGCTGGCTGGGGCGACCACGCCTCAAGCGCAGGTGATCGTTGTGCGTGTCCTGGGCCCGGCCACCGAGCCCGTGATGCAGCGCCTGCGCGCAATCCGCCTGCGCTGGCGCCAGCTGGCCTGGGGCGTCGGTGCGATCGAACCGCGGGTGTGGGCGACGTAGGCCCTCAGGCGCTGGTGACCAGCATCTGCACGTAGGCCTGCAGGCGTTGCTGGGTTTCGGGGTCCAGGCCCAGGAACTCAACACCCGCCACGGTGCGCTCGCCCACGCGCTTGAGCCCGACGACACGCCCGCGCACCTGGCTGGCGTGGTAATCCACCAGCGGCAGGTCGAAGTCCAGGCTGACCTCGTCGCCCATGCTGACCGGGGTGTCGAATTCCACCTGAACACCGTGGTAGCCCAGATCCAGCACGTGCGCGGCCAGCAGGGTCTGACCCGTCACGCCTGCACGCACCACGCGGGCCTCGCAGGCCAGGCGCACATCGGCGCGGTGGCTGCGGCGGTAGTCCTGGCGCGGCACCTTCAGGCGCCGCGACGGGATGGCCACCACCTCGCGCAACAAGACCGGTTCGGCCTGGCCCTTGACGGCCACCGGCACCGGAGCTGTGGCCGACACGAGGGTCTTGCACTGGGCGTAGGTGGATTCGCTGATCAACACCTGTCCCTGCAGGCAGAACGATTCGATGCGCGAGGCCAGCTGCACCCCGTCACCCAGCAGGGCGAAGGCCGCCTGACCCCCACTGCCGATCGCACCAGCCATCACGCGGCCCGTGTTGATGCCGATGCCCAGGTAGACCGCCGGCAGACGCTGCAGGGCAAATTCCAGGTTCAGGTCGCGCATGGCGATCTGCATCTCGACCGCGCAGGTCACGGCGGCCACCACCGCGTTGTCGCTTTCGCCTTGAGCGCCAAAGCTCACCAGCAGCGAATCGCCCGCCACACGATCGACATGCCCCCCATGGTGCACCACCAGCGCACTCAAGCGTTCCAGGCACCAGTTGAGCATGCCAAGCACCCGCCCCGCTGCCTGCGTTGCCGCCAAGGCCGTGAAACCGCGCAGGTCGGCCATCAGCAAGGTCGCCTCGCGCGCCTGCAGGCTTGCAGCGGGTTGCGCGGGTGCCAGCGCGCCCATCAGCACCAGGCGGATGTCGGCCAAGGCACGGTCACTCAAAGCCCGTTCGGTGTCGTCACGGACGATCTCGGCAACACGCGCCAGGATGGATTCGATGGTGTGGTCTTGCGTCACGGTGTTGCTCCTCGCTCACGCCTGCTTGGCTGGGTGCGGACGGGCATCCGCGGGTGTTGGGTGGGGGCCGGGCTCAGGCCAGCGCCAGCAGGGCGATGCCCACAGCGGCCGGCAGCGTCTGGATGTAGAGGATCTTGCGCGCCGCCGTTGCCGCGCCGTACAGACCCGCGATGGCCACACACAGCAGGAAGAAGATCTTCACGGAAAAACCTGCGGCCCCCAGGGACAGACCCCACAGCAGACCGGCGGCCAGGAAGCCGTTGTACAGGCCCTGATTGGCCGCCAGCACCTTGGTTGCGGCCGCCGACTCCGGCGTCTGCCGGAAGGCCTTGAGTCCGGCCGGTTTGTCCCACAGGAACATTTCGAGCACGAGGATGTACACGTGCAGCAAGGCCACCAGCAGCACCACGCCGTCACCGATCATCGAAATCATGGACTGTCTCCCGTCGCTTGGCCGCCCATGTTAACCGTTGACCTGGCGTCAACCCTTCGTGCCCACCCCCAGGTAGGCGTCGAGAAAATCAAGCGCCTCCTGGCGCCATTGGCGGCCTGGCTGCGGCGCCGCATCCCAGACCAGGTGCGGATCGCTCGAGCGCTCGTAGGCGGGCCAGGGCGTGGCGCCGGGCTCGGGGTGGTCGGGCCGGCCCCAGTGGGCAAATGCGATCCAGGCCGCGCGCATCCGGGCCGACAGCCCGACATCGTCGGCATCGATGGCATCGCCCCAGGTCGGCTGCAAGGTCCCAAACACATAGGGCACTTCGTCCGCGTGGTGCGGTCCATCCAACTGACCCGGTCGCCGCCGCGTGAACAGATAGCGCCAGACCGCAGGCGTTTGCGCCACCATGGCCCTGGCCAGCAGACGCACCCCCAGATTGAACTGGGTGTCGGCAAAGGCCGCTGCAATGGCGGCCCGCGCCTGGCTGTCGTGCGCGGCGCGGTAGTGCGCCTGGGCCCGGTCGGCTGACTCACCAAAATTGGCACGCATCAGTGCCCGGTAGCTCGACAGGTCGTCAATCGGCCAGTTGCGGGTCAGCAGCGATCCTTCATCCAGGTTGCTGCCGACGATCAAGGGCATCACCGCGTGGCGCCCAGCCAGCAAGGCTGCGCGCTCCTGCTCGGGAATCAGCCAGCCGTCCTCGATGGGTCGCAACACGCGCGGCGATGTCAAGCCTCGCACCGCGGGATTGAGCCTGGCGGTGAGCGCCAGCACGTCCTTTGCCGGCAGGGCCCGCAGTTGCGCCAGCGTGAGGCCCAGCCGTGCCCCGGCATCGGCCGCCTCGTCCAGATTGGCCAGGGGTCGTCCAGCACCGGGGCTGTGCAGGATCGCCTGCTGAAACAGACCACGCGCCTGGGGCGCCGTCAGAAGCAGCGATATCGATGCAGAACCCGCGGACACCCCAAACACCGTCACGCGCTCGGGGTCCCCACCAAAACAGCGGATGTGGTCGCGCACCCAACGCAGGGCCAGCAATTGATCGAGCAAGCCGTAGTTGCCGGCGGTCCCATGGGACGACTCCTGTCGCAGTTCGGGATGTGCAAGAAAGCCGAACACCCCACTGCGGTAATTGAACGACACCACCACCACACCGCCCTGGGCCAGGGCCGCGCCGTCCGAGCGCCGGTCCGACCCGCTGCCACCGGTGAATCCACCACCGTGAACCCAGACCATCACGGGCAGGCCTTGCGAAGGTGGCTCCAGGGGCGCCCAGACGTTGACGCACAGCGCATCCTCGGATTGGCTGCCCCCCCGCAAGTGCCCATTGCCCGC
The DNA here is from genome assembly GCA_964400915.1 of uncultured Burkholderiaceae bacterium. Taxonomy (GTDB): domain Bacteria; phylum Pseudomonadota; class Gammaproteobacteria; order Burkholderiales; family Burkholderiaceae_C; genus CAYNWR01. The sequence goes on along the minus strand of CAYNWR010000032.1, from coordinate 8,478 downwards.
CTGAACCGTGTCGGGCGAGAACGCGCCGGCGTCGCGCACGCCGGTCCAGGCCGGGGCGGCCTGCGGCGGCCGCCAACGCAAGGCGCCCACGGGCGCCAGGGCGTACGGAATGCCAAGCCAGCAGCCCACGTGGGTTGGCGAACCGCCCGCCAACACCCGGCCTTCCAGCACACCCTGCGCGGTTTCGATCCGTGGCTTGTCTGGTGGCGGCATGGAGGTGTCCTTTCGACCGTTTGAAATCGTCAGGGCAAGCGCACCGGCGGCGCCGCACTGGACTGCAATTGCCCGCGAACGGCGGCCGCCAGCTCCAGAAGCCGCGCGCCATTGGCCCGGGCCCGAGCCGGCGTCTGCCAACGCGAACCGGCTTGTGAATTGAACGCCATGACCGAACGCCCATCCGGGGAGACAAATGGCACAGCCACCGCCGTGGTCTGGCGCTGGAAGCTGCCGGAGGCAATACAAAACCCCTGCAAGGCCACCTGCTCGCAGGCATCGTCCAACTGTCCTTTCAACACCGGCCATTCGCGCGGATACACCTCGCGCAGCTCGTCGTACAGTTCGCTGCGGCGTCGGGTGTCCAGGGCGGCGATGCAGGCCCGCCCCATGGACGTGCGGATCAGAGGCACCCGAAAGCCGGCGCGTTGGCGGCGGTTGGGTTCGCGTTCGCCCAATGCGTATTCCAGATAGAGAACACTCAATCCCTCGGCGACACCCAGGCCGATGTTGGTGCGGGTTGCACTGGCCATGGCCAGCATCAGGGGACGGGCCAGCACCGGAGCCGTCTGCTGAGCCAGATAGGGATAGGCCAGCCCCACCACGCCCGCGGCCAATTCGTACTTGTCGACATCGGACCGATGGCGCAGGTACCCCAGGCGCGTCAGCGTGAAACTCAGGCGCGACACCGTGGACTTGGGCACACCGGTCAGGTCGGCCAGTTCCTGGTTGCCCAGCAAGGGGTTGTCGATGTCGAACGCACGCAACAGGGCCAGCCCCCGCGCCAGGGCCGTGTTGAAGCGCGGATCGGGGTCATCCACCAGGATCTGGATGCCTTCGGCGTAGTCCGGCAAGGGCCATCGCTCGTGGCGCGCGAGTCGTCCCATCACTGCGCCTTACAGATCCAGCACCAGGCGCGCGCTGCGGCTGCCCGAGCAGCAGATCATCATCACGTCGTTGCGCGCGCGCTCGGTCTCCGACAAAAGCAGGTCGCGGTGCTCGGGTGTGCCCTCGAGCACGCGCGTCTCGCAGGTGCCGCACACACCCTGCTCGCAGGAGGCAACAACGGCAATGCCGGTCTGGCGCAAGGCATCGAGGATGCTTTGCCCCGGCGTCACGGCAACGGCCTTTTGCGAACGCGCAAGAAACACCTCAAAGCCGCCTTCGGTGGCGATCTCGATGCTCGACGAGAAGCGTTCCAGATGCACCCGGTGCCGCGGCAGGCCCGACGTGGCCGCCTCGTAAGCTGCGAGCATGGGGGCCGGCCCGCAGCAATAGAAATGGCTGTCGGCCGGCGCTTGCGCGACGATCCGGGCGATGTCCAGCAACGCGCCGCCCTGCTCCGCATCCACGTGCAGGTGCAGACCGCTGGCCAGGGGATCGATACCGACGTCGCGCCGCTCGGCCACAAAGGCGGCGTCCGACCGCTCGCGCACGCTGTAGTGCACCGTGTGTGGATGACCCAAGGTGGCCAGTCGCGCGGCCATGCTGACGATGGGCGTGACGCCGATGCCACCAGCGATCAGGACCGAGTTCGCGGCCGACTCGTCAAGCTCGAAGTGATTCACCGGTGTCGACACCGCCAACAGCGTGTCGATGCGCAGGTGTTCATGGATCCACCGCGAGCCGCCACGCCCGGCGGCATCGATCTTCACGCCCAGCACGTATCGGTGGCGCTCGTGCGGCGCATTGGCCAGCGAATACGAGCGCACCCGCCCTGCCGGCAGCTTGAGGTCGATGTGGGCGCCGGCCGTGAACGGCGGCAGCGCATGGCCGTCGGGGTGCACGAGCTCGATCTGGAGCACGCCGCGGGCCACGCGCCGCAGGGCCTCCACGCGCAACACCAGACTGGCCGAAGATTCGAAGGGTTCAGACATCCGCCAAGTTTCGCCGACGGTGGAGCCCTCAGCGCCAGACTGCAAAACACATCCCCGTGCCGGTGCCGGCCGGCGTGCGGTAGCCCGGGACATACACCATCGATTCCAGTGCCAGGTGCTGCACGGCCGCCGCCATGGTGATCCAGTTGCGAATCTCGGAATTGCCTGACTGCAGTTGCTGGCGCGGCAAGGCCGCCAGGGCCTGCATGTCGCCGCGCCGCAGGGCATCCATCACCCGCGCGTCCAGGTCTTCATCGATCGTGAAGTGGCTGAGCCCACCGGAGCCCACGATCCCCACTCGCTGATCCTGTGGCCAGGCGGCAACCGCCCTGGCGATGGCAGCACCCAATTGCACGCAACGTGCCGGTGTGGGCTGATTGGGTGGGTAGTAGGTGTTGAGAAAAAAGGGCACCACCGGAAGGGGCGTCGCGCCCATCAGTCGCTTGCGGACAAACGCAAACGCATGGCCCTCGCCCGCGCCTGGCTGCAGCCGGTCGGACGAGGCCAGATCAAATCCCTCTTCGATCAGATGCGCCATGAGGTGCTCGGCCAGGGCCTGATGAACGGGGAACTCGGTCTCGGTGGCCTCGTAGTAGCGCGCCGACGCCGCCCGCGCCCAGTCCGGGCCTGGATGGTCACGCAGCGGCACATTGCGAATCGTTGCGCCGCGATAGAGAAGGATGGCCGGCAGGTTGTCGTCCTGAAACAGCTCCTTCTGGTCATCGCCGATCACGATCAGGACGTCCAGGCGCGCCTGCGCAATGGCTGCGGCCAGGTTGTCAACGGCGGCGCTGGCCTGCCCATGGCGCTGGGCGAAGACCTCGGGTGTGAGCTGGCGCGCGATATCGGCTGGTGCCAGCCGCAGGAGCTCGTCGTAGGTGACGGATTGACCGTTGCGGTCCAGGTGAGCGCGTTGGCTGTCGCGTTCCACAAAGCGCGGCCACACCTGCGCCGGTGCATTGAGCATGGGTGTGTGCGAGGTGCCCATGCCCAGGACGATCTTGGCCATCTGATTCCTTTCAGGATCTCACAGTGTCCAAAAATGGAATTGACCTGCTTTGCCTAGGGGCTTTGAGGGTCCGTTTCCAGTTCTTTTGCAGCAATTCCATTTTCCAACTAGGATGAACCGAAACACATCCGCGTCGAGAGGAGACCAGCTTGAACGCACGGAACGACAGCCACGATCTCACCCGCGTGGGCCCCGGAACGGTGATGGGCGAGTTCATGCGGCAGTACTGGATTCCAGCCTTGCGCGGCGACGAACTGGCCGCTGGTGGCGACCCGGTGCGCCTGATGTTGCTGGGCGAGAAGCTCATCGCGTTTCGCGATCACAAGGGCCGTGTGGGGGTGATGGACCACCGCTGCCCGCACCGCTGCGCCTCGCTCTTCCTGGCCCGCAACGAGCCCGACGGCATCCGCTGCATTTACCACGGCTGGAAGTTCGATGTCACGGGCCGCTGCGTCGACATGCCCAGTGTCTCGCCGGCCCACGATTTCAAGGACAAGGTGCATGCCAAGGCCTACCCAACGGCCGAGCGGGCCGGGGTGGTCTGGGTCTACATGGGGCCGCGGCGCCCGGCGCCCGCCTTGCCCATGGTCGAAGCGGCCATGCTGCCGGTGGATGAAGTCGAGCTGTTCCTCGTCCAACGCAACTGCAATTGGCTGCAGGCGCTCGAAGGCGACATCGACACCTCGCATTTCGGCTTCCTGCATGCGGGCCACCTGACGCCAGACGTGGTGCCCGAGGGGCATCCGCTGGAGTTCACCTCGGACGAGCGCGCGCCCGACTACCACGTGAGCGACACCCCCTGGGGCACCTACTACGGGGCATTCCGCAAGGTGCAGTCCAAGGGCAGCACGCAAACCTACTGGCGCTTTGCCAACTACATGTTCCCGTTCTGGACTCAGACCCCGCAAGGCGTGTTTGCGCGCCATGTCAACGCCAGGGCCTGGGTGCCTCTGGACGACGAACACACCATGACGGTTCATTTCCGCTGGAAACACGGTGCGCCACCCAGTGGGCTGCCGCTGAAGGATGGCAAGCCGCTGGGCGGCGTGGCCGGCCACGACTACCTGCCCAACACCAGCGACTGGCTGGGACGCTGGCGGCTGAAGGCGCAGGAGCACAACGACTGGAATCTCGACCGCGAGGCCCAGCGCAGCAACCGGATCTACTCGGGCATCAACGGAATCCATCTGCAGGATCAGGCCGTGTGCGAAAGCATGGGTTCCATCACCGATCACAGCTTTGAGCACCTGGGCCCTGGCGACCTGATGATCGCCCGCACCCGCCGACGCGCCCTCGCTGCCGCACGTGCCTTTGCCAACGGCCAGGCGGCCCCCGGTGTGGACAACCCGGACGTCTTCATGGGAGCGCGCAGTGGTTATTTCCTGGCCGAGCCCGAGCTGGCATGGCTGGACGCCTATCGCGCACAGGTCGAGCGGGCTGACCGCCCCGTTGACATCAAACAGGTCACACGAGCCATCACACCGGAGACAAGCCCATGAAACGTCGCCAATTGCTGAGCTGGGCCGGTTCGCTGGGCACGCTCCTCGCTTCACCCCAACTGATTGCGCAAGACGACCGCTCCACCATCACCATCTATGTCGGCGCGGCGTCATCGATGGATTTCGCCGCACGCGCCATCGCCGAACACCTGCGCGAAGCCCTGGGTCGTCCGGTGATCGTGGTGAGCCGTCTGGGCGCCGGCCAACGCCTGGCGCTGGGCGAGGTGCGCCGCGCGGCGCCCGATGGACGCAGTCTGGTGTTCGTCACCAACGGGCCCTTCTCGATCTATCCGCACATCTACACCAAGCTCGACTACGACCCGGTGGCCGATTTCACACCGGTGGCCGGTGTGTCCTACTTCGACGTTGCCCTGTCCACCCTCCCGTCCGCGACGGGCGCCAATGACGTCAAGGGCATCATCGATTGGGCACGGGCTCAGCAGGGCAAGGCCGTTTTCGGGTCAGCGCCGGGCAATGGCTCGCTGTCCCACTTCCTGGGCATCTCGATCAGCCTGGCCACCGGCATCCCGATGACCCACGTCCCCTACAAGGACAGCGGTGTGGGGCTGCTCGATGTGGCGGCGGGCCGCCTGCCCTTGATGATCACCGGCCTGAGCGGCCAGGTGGCCCTGCACAAGGCCGGCAAGATCAAGATCCTGGCCGTGTCGGGCGACAAGCGGTCCCCCCTGGTGCCGGACGTTCCCACCCTGGCTGAAGCCGGGGTGGCGGTCACCTCCAGCACCGGCACCGGCCTGTTCGGTCCGGCGCGCCTGCCGCCCGACATCGTGCGGCGCTACCACGACGCCCTTCAGCCCTGGCTGGCCAATCCGGCGGTGCGCGACAAGTTCGCCGAACAGGCGATGACCCTGTGGCCGCAGACGCCGCAGCAACTCGCGAACTACGTGGCCGACGAACGACGTCGCTTCGAGGTCATCGTCAAGGCCGCGGGCTACACACCCGAGGCGTCGTGACATGCAAACATCCCACGTTCGCTCCATGAACCCGAGCCGTCGGCGCCTGATCGGCAGCGGCTCTGCCCTGCTCGCTGGCGCGGTGTTCGGGCCGGCACTGGCGCAGGACGACAAGTCTCCCCTCACCATCCTGGTGGGCGCTGCCTCGTCGATGGATTTCACCGCCCGCGTGATCGGCGAGCATCTGCGCGATGCGCTGGCCCGACCGGTCGTGGTGGTCAGCAAGCTGGGGGCCGGCGGGCGGGTGGCCCTGGGCGAGTTGCGCCGCGCCGCGCCCGATGGGCGCACCCTGATGTTCTCCACCAGCAGCCTGTTTGCCATCTATCCCAACATCTACACGCGCCTGGACTACGACCCTGTGGCCGATTTCGTGCCGATCGCCGGCGTGTGTTCGTTCGACCTGGGACTGGCCACAGGCCCGATGACGGGCGCCCAGGACATGGCCCAGCTCATGGCCTGGGCCAAGGCCCAGGGCAACAAGGCGGTGTATGGGTCCGCGCCTGGTGCGGGCTCGTCCTCGCATTTCACAGGCATCGCGCTGCGCATGGCCTCGGGCGTTCCGCTTGAACCTGTGCAGTACAAGGACAGCGGGGTCGGGATCGTCGACCTGGCAGCCGGCCGCCTGCCGATGCTCATCACGGGAACCAGCCCGCTGGCGGTGCAGCACAAGGCAGGCAAGCTGCGCCTGGTTGCCGTCTCGGGCTACGAGCGCAGCCCGCTGGTGCCCGAGGTTCCGACCCTCAGGGAATCGGGCTTTCAGGTTGGGATTGTCAATTCGGCAGGACTCTACGGCCCGGCCAGGCTTGCGCGCGAGATGGTCGACCGCCTGCACGGCGCCATGGTGGCCATGATGGCGCGGCCCGACGTGCTGGAGAAGCTCGCCGGCCAGGGCATGTCGCCTTTGCTGCAGAACGGACCGCAATTGGCAGCTTTCCTCGCCGAGGAACGAAAGCGTTATGCGGACCTTGCCAAAGCCAGCGGCTATGTGCCCGAAACCCTCTGACCCTTCCCTTCAATCCAACCTGGGAGACACCACCCCATGAGCCTAGCCACCGACCGCGATGAACTCACCCATGTCGGCCCTGGAACGGTGATGGGCGAGTTCATGCGGCAGTACTGGATACCCGCCGGCAAGAGCAGCGAACTGGCCCAAGGTGGTGACCCGGTGCGCCTGATGCTGCTGGGCGAGAAGCTCATCGCGTTTCGCGATCACAAGGGCCGTGTGGGGGTGATGGACCACCGCTGCCCGCACCGCTGCGCCTCGCTCTTCCTGGCCCGCAACGAGCCCGACGGCATCCGCTGCATTTACCACGGCTGGAAGTTCGATGTCACGGGCCGCTGCGTCGACATGCCCAGTGTCTCGCCGGCCCACGATTTCAAGGACAAGGTGCATGCCAAGGCCTACCCGGCAACCGAGCGTTGCGGGATCTTCTGGGTGTACATGGGCCCCGCAAAGCAGCCACCGCCCCTGCCCATGGTCGAGGCCACGTTGCTGCCCGAGGATGAGGTCGACGTGGGTTTCATGCGGCGCGACTGCAATTGGATGCAAGCGCTCGAAGGTGACATCGACACCTCGCATTTCGGCTTTCTGCACGTGGGTCACCTTGATCCGGACAACGTGCCGCCGGGACATCCGCTGGAACACACCGCCGGTGAGCGCGCGCCCGACTACCACGTGAGCGATGCGCCCTGGGGCACCACCTATGGTGCGTTTCGCAACGTCCCCAATGGCAAGATCTATTGGCGCTTTGCCAACTACATGTTCCCGTTCTGGACGCAGACCCCGCAAGGGGAATTCAGCAACAACATCCAGGCCAGGGCCTGGGTGCCCCTGGACGACGGCCACACGCAGATGCTCTTCATCCGTCGGCGGGTGGCAACCCCGGGCACGGCGCTGCCGCTGAAGGATGGCAAGCCGCTGGGCGGCAGCAAGCCGCGGCCCGACATGATCCCCAACGGCACCGGCTGGCTGGACCGTTGGCGCCTGCAGGCCAACGAGGGCAACGACTGGCTGCTGGACCGCGAAGCGCAGCGCAGCAACCGCATCTATTCCGGCATCGACAACATCCAGTTGCAGGACCAGGCCGTCTGCGAAAGCATGGGCGCCATCACCGACCACACGTTCGAACACCTGGGCCCGGGCGACCTGATGATTGCGCGCACGCGCCGGCGCGCCCTGATGGCGGCCCGGGCTTTCCGTGATGGCACGCCTGCACCGCTGGCACGCGAGCCCGAGATCTACAGCCACGCGCGCAGCGGCTTCTTCGAGCTCGATCCGGGCAAGGATTGGCGCGCCGCCTACGACGAGCAAGTGGCTGCCGCGCAGCGCGCTCCCGGTGTCGCCACCGGCGCGTCCTGAAGCCGTTTTTCCAGAGTTTGACACCCAACAGGTCGATAGCGAGCACCAACACAATCTGGTTTGCTATTGTTTTTTATTCTTGCTGGCAGCCCGAATTGATGGGCGCTTCGGCTATCGTTGAGCCTTGTACTAGCTCTGCAGGTCGAAGACATGGCAAAACCCAACTACGCCTACGAGAAACGTCAGCGCGAATTGCAAAAGAGGGCCAAGAAGGTCGAGAAGGCCCAGCGCAAGACAAGTGGTGGCGAGGCGGCGGCGCCATCAGACGCCATCGAAGGCGCTGCAGCAGCCCCAGCGCCGGCCCCGGCCGATCGAACGGGCGGCTGAACGTCCGCCGCGCCCCTCCGGTCGCTTTGAGGGGCCAGCGCCGATTGGATCATTCATCGCTCGCGCTGATCACAAGCTCAGATCGCGACCAGCTGGCGGATCCCTTTTTCCTTCATCTCGTGCCCCGGGCCGCGAGCGATGACCTCGCCGCGCTCCATCACCAGGTAGTCGTCGGCAAGCTCCTCGGCGAAGTCGTAATACTGTTCGCACAGCAGGATCGACA
>CAYNWR010000031.1:0-13419 GCA_964400915.1 uncultured Burkholderiaceae bacterium | reverse complement strand
AGGTGTCGTTGACGTGTTTGAAGTGGTCCAGGTCAACCAGCAGCACCGATGCCGCTTCGCGCTCGCGTTTTTGATTCGCCTGGGACGCCGCCACGATTTCCAGGAAAGCCCGGCGGTTGTAGGCGCCGGTGAGGGCGTCGCGCGAAGCGAGTTCGCGGCTTTCGGCCAACAGCATCAGCAGACGATCGGCCATGCGTTTGACCGACATCGTCAGTTGGCTGGTTTCATCGCGTCCGCTGGCGATGAAGGGTTGGTGCAGGTCTCCGTCGGCCACACGATCGGCCAGGCGCACCAGGTCACCCACGGGTCGTGTGATGGACAAGACAATCACCCACCCTAGGAGAAAGGCGACGGAACCAGGCACCCCCGCGACCAGCAACATCCGCCATCGCACGCGGTCAAGCTCGGCATCGATCGAATCGCTGACCGAACCAAAACGATGCAACTCAGCGGTTGTGATTTTTGCCAACTGTTCGCTCAAGGGGTCGATGACGGCATACATCTCGCTTGCAACTGAGGCATCGACCTCATGAACACGCGAAATGGAGATGGCTGTTCGCACCTTTTCCACGAATCGATTCGCCAATTCCATCCCGATGCTGGTCCGCGTCAGGCTGTCGATGTCATTGCTGGCATGAGGCGAGGTGATGTAGCCCTTCCACAAACCATCGGCCTTGCGCAGAGCCTCTGCCAGTTCGATGTCGGCCGTGTCTGGATCCACCAGGGAGTCGCGCAGCTTCTGAAAGGTGTTGACGATGGTGACGGCATAGGTATCCCCAAGCGTCCGCAGGGTCGCATAGACCTGCACCTGCCGGGCCTGCATGTCGCGCAATTCAGCACGGGTGCGCTCCAGGGCGATGGCCGTCAGGGCAGCAACGGCCACAAGACTGACCAGCATCAGGCCCACCAAGGCACGCATGCGCGCAACGATCGACCACCGCCGCGGAAACACTTGCATGGCACGCCATACACGGTCCAGCGGGGATCGGGCACCTTCTTCCTTGGTCTTGACTGGTGCGTCGCCCATCTACTGCCTCTGGTGGTGATGAAAACGTCAGGCTTCCATCGCGCGCCGCCACATGTAGCTGAGCCCATCGACCAACGCCACCAGCAGCAGCATCGCCGCCAGGATGGTGCAGGTCTTGCCCATGTGGAACAAGCCCATGTGAAAAGACAGCAATTGCCCCAGGCCACCGGCACCGACCACCCCCAGCACGGCGGCCGCGCGGATGTTGTTTTCCCAGCGGTACAAGGTGTAGCTCATCAGCTGGGGCAGCACCTGTGGCAACGTGGCATAGAAGAACACGCGCAAGGGGCCGACGCCCTGTGCCCGCAGCGCAAACGCCGGCCCTGGCGGCGCGTTTTCGATCGCTTCGGCAAACAGGCGCCCCAGCACGCCGGTGGTGTGGAAGGCCAGCGCCAGCGTGCCGGCGAAGGGCCCCAGGCCGGCACTGATGAGCAGCAGCGCAGCCCAGACCAGCTCAGGGATCGACCGCAGCGCATTGAGCAGCAGCCGCGTTGGCGCGCGCGCCGCCGCGCGGTCGCCCATGTGCATGCGGCTGGCCGGCACCGCCAAAGCGATGCCGGCGATGGCGGCCAGCAGGGTGCCCAAGGCCGACATCGCCAGTGTCTCCCCCGCACCGAAAGCCACCTTCTTCAAGAAGGCATCGGAGGTGTCTGGTGGAAAGAACTCGCCAAGAAACTTGCCCATGCTGCGCGCCGCCTCGGCGCTGAAGAACGAGCGCCACTGGAGATCGAGCGAGACAAAGCTCACCACGACCAACAGCACCAGGCCAGCAGCAAACCAGCAGGCCTTGCAGCGCGCGCTGAAGATGCGCGGTGGCAACCGAAAGGGGGTGTTGGCAGCGGGATCGGCCATCGGACGCCTCAGCCCAGGCTGCGCCGCAGCCAGGCACTGACCTTGTCGGCCAGCGCGACCAGGGCGATGAACACCAGCAGCATTGTGGCCACTTCACCGCCGTTGAACATCTTCATCGAGTTGTCCAGCTGCTGGCCAAGGCCGCCGGCGCCCACGAAGCCCAAGACCACCGACGAGCGGATCGCGCATTCCCAGCGATAGAGCGTGTAGCTTGTGAGTTCCGCCGCATTCCCGGGCAGCAGACCGTAGAAGAAGGCCTGCAGCCGGCCGCTGCCATTGCGCAGCAGGGTCTGGGTCGGGTGCATCTCGCCGCTTTCCAAAATCTCGGCATAGACCTTGCCGAGCATGCCGCCGTAGGTCAGCGCGATGGCCAACACGCCCGCGGTCGGGCCCAGGCCGACGACACGCACGAAGACCAGCGCCCAGACCAGCTCAGGGATGGAGCGCAGGATGATCAAAATCCAGCGCGTGAATTGGCGAACCCCATAGGGCAGCGCCGCCATCCGCCCGGAAAGCGCCGAGATCGACAGCGCGCGGGTCGACAGCAAGGTCAGCGGAACCGCCAGCAGGAGCGCCAACACGATGCCGGCGGTGGCGATGGCCACCGTGCGCCAGGTTTCCTTGGCGACCATCCAGAGAAATTCGCCGCCAAGCGTCGGTGGAAAGAAGCTGCCGAGGAATTGGGTGGTGGGCTTGACGTTGTCCGGGTGCACCAGCACCCAGGGCCTGAACTCGGTTGCCACCAGCGCAGGCCACAGCAGCACCAGGCCAGCGCCCATCCAAAATAAACGGCCGACCCAGGCGGGGTCGCGCGTGGGGATGGTGCTGGAAGAAGCCGAAGTCATGGCTTGATCACGCGCACCCGACGCAACGTGGGCTGTGGATCGGCCCATGCAGACGGGGACTCAACGGCATCACCGACATTGCATCACCACCGGTTGCGGCGCCGCCAACTCGGGCAGCGCCTCGTGCAGCGGGGGCCCGGTCAATTCATGTTCCGCCTGCGCGTACAACTCCTTCAACACCTTTGGCGTCACCTGTGCAGGAGGCAAATCGAAAACGACCGCACCAGCGCGCAAACCGACGATGCGCGGAAAGTGCGCCAGCGCCATGTCCACCTGGTGCAGGGTCGCCACCAATGTCACCGCGCGCTCGCGCGCTTCGCTCACCAGGGTCTGCATGGCCTGAGCGGCGCGGGTGGGGTCAAGCGCAGAAAGGGGCTCGTCGATCAGCCACAACTGGGCCGGCGCCAGCAAGGCGCGCGCGAGGCCAACGCGTTGGCGTTCGCCACCGGACAAGCGGTCGACACGCTCGAACAGCTTCTCGCTGAGGTCAAAGCGTTCCAGTGCGCGCCAGGCCGATTCGATGTCGTCCGGGTAGAACAACGACCGCACGCTGCGCAACAAGCCGATGGCCGGCAGCCGCGCCGCCAGCAGCGCGGTCACCACCCGTTGGCGCGGCGGCAGCGGTGGCACCTGCGGGGCCAGGAACAAGCGCCCGCGCAGGCGCTTCAACGCGCCCGCCCCCAATGCCCAGGGGTCGACCCCATCGATCCGCAGTGCGCCCGCCTGCGGCGGCATCGCTGCCGCCGCCACATGCAGCAAGGTGGTCTTGCCGGCGCCCGATGGACCGATGACCGCCAATTGTTCACCAGCCTGCACGCGCAGCGACAGTGCGGCCAGCGCGGCCGCACTGCCCGCCCGCGCCGCAGGATGGCGCGCGCTCACGCCTTCAAACGACAGATTCATCCGGCCTGGGCTGGAACAGCCTGTCAGAGCAGCCCTGCGCTTCGCGCGGCGGCTTCGATCCCTTTGTAGTTGTCGGCCGTGGTCGGGATGTAACGGGTGGCACGGTTGAGCTGCAGGATCTCCTTGCCCTCGGGCGTCGCCGGGTCGAGATCGGTCAGCGCCTTCTGCAGCTTGCCACGCAAGTCGGCCGGCATGTCGGCATGCACGGCCCAGTTGTAGTTGAAATAGGGCGGCGTGCTGTAGAAGACATCGACAGCCTTGGTGTCGACCTTGTTTTCAGCGACAAACTTGCGCCAGACGGTGATGTCCAGCGCCGCCGCATCGACCTTGCCACTGACCACCGAGGCGATCGTTGCATCGTGTGCGCCGCTGTAGGCGACACGCTTGAAATCCTTCTCGGGATCGATCTTGGCCTGCAACAGGAAGCTGCGCGGCATCAGGTGTCCCGAGGTGCTGCTTTGTGAGCCAAAACTGATCTGCTTGCCCTTCATGTCGTTGAGGGCCTTGATCCCGGAATCGGTCTTGGCGATGAAGACGCTTTGAAACTTCGTGTCCTCTTCGCGTTGAGCGATGGGAATCACCTTGCCGCCGGAGCGGATCGAGGCCTGCACAAAGGTGAAGCCGCCAAACCAGACCAGATCGATCTTCTTGTTGACCATGGCCTCCACCGCGGCGGGGTAGTCACTCACGGGTGTGAATTCGACCTTCATCCCGAGGCGCTTTTCCAGGTAGCTGGCGATTGGGGTGAACTTGCGCACTTGCTCGGTCGCTGCTTCCTCGGGGATGGTGGTGACGCGAAAGACCTGCTGGGCGTGCGATAGGCCTCCAAAGCAGATGACCGCGCAGGTCATGAGCACCTTGAACGTGCGAGACGGCGAAAGGCTGACCATGGAAGAGCTCCTGAGCAAGGGGTTGAGAAAGTCGAAATTGTCGCGCGAGTGGGCCACGTCCGCAGCGCACAAGGCAATAACCTGAATCAGGGCAAACTCTTGTAAGCCTTTTCGACCTGCAACGACGAATGGTCCGGACCCGGCGCTGGCAGGCAACGGGTACGGCTGCGCCCACCATTTGGATGCACGCCCGCAGGCCGGCGCAACACGCTAGGATCAGCCCGCGCCAGATGGGCGCACTTTTTTTGTCCACCCCCCATGACCAGCGCCCAGTTCCTGCAACTTCACCATTCCGACCTGGGCGCGATTCGTGCCGAATTGACACAAGGGCTCCTGGCTCCGACGCCCAGCATCGCCCCCAAATATTTCTACGACACCCTGGGTGCACGCCTTTTCGAGTCGATCACCGAATTGCCCGAGTACTACCCCACACGCAGCGAAGCCGCGTTGTTTGAGCGCCATGCACAGGAGATCGCCGGCCGTGTGCCGTCACAGGGTGTGATGATCGACTTGGGCGCTGGCAACTGTGCCAAGGCAGCGGGCTTGTTCCCGGCCCTGCGTCCCGCCCAATACGTGGCGGTGGATATCTCGGTGGATTTCCTGCGCGATTGCCTGACGCGCCTGTCTGCCCAATGGCCCGGCGTGACCATGCGGGGGCTGGGGATCGACTTTTCGCAAGGCCTGCATTGGCCCGATGCGCTGACGCTGGATGCAGACCGGCCACGCCTGATGTTCTACCCGGGCTCGAGCATCGGCAACTTCACGCCAGCCGAAGCGCTTTTGTTCCTGCGCTCGCTGCACGCGGTCGCGTCCCAGGTGCCGGGCGGGGGATTGCTCATCGGGGTTGACCTGGTCAAGGACACGGCGAGCCTGGAAGCCGCGTACGACGACGCACTGGGTGTGACGGCGGCCTTCAACCGCAACGTGTTGCGGCATGTCAACCGCGTGCTGGGCAGCAATTTCCTGGTTGAGGACTGGCGCCACGTCGCCCGCTTTGACCCGGAGGCCTCACGCATCGAAATGCACCTGCAATGCCTGCGGGACACGCGTGTTTGGTGGCCGGGTGGTGATCGCCACTTTGCCGCTGGCACGCGCATCCACACCGAAAACTCGTACAAATGGACGGTCGAATCGTTCACCGCCCTGCTGCGCGATGCGGGATTCGGCACCGGTGGTGCCCAGACCGTGCAGGCCTGGGTCAACCCAGAGCATCCGTTTGCGCTGGTCTGGGCTGCGGCCTGAGCGCCGTCGTTGCAGGGCATTTCAAAACCATTTGAGCGGTCCATCACAGCGCGCAGCTGCGAAAGCCCGCATGAATGTCGCAGCGATCGGGTGTGAAGTAGTTGCGATAGCGTGGATGAGCGATATGCACCGACGTCGCCCGGCTGGCCCCGCGCAACACGCGCCGGCTGCCGCCGAACCATGGCGCCGAATAGTCCCGGTAAGGGTGCGCGACGAATCCCGGATAGGGCTCAAAGGTGTCGGCTGTCCACTCCCAGACCTCGCCCCATCGAAATCCAGGTATGGAACATGCGGCGCATTCCCATTCGGCTTCGAGCGGCAGTCGCCGGCCCGCCCAATGGCACCAGGCACTGGCGTCGTGCCAGGACAGATGCACTGCGGGGGCGTCCCATTGCAGGTCGGACCAGACGCCGAATTCACGCACCTGCCAAGACCCGTCCCCACAACGCACATGCGGCGGCAGGCGGTGACCTGTGGCCTGGACAAAGGGCAGGTAGCGGCGCCAGCTCACGGCCTGTCTGTCGATGCGAAAGGCCGCCAGGGCCACCTCATGGGCGCCGGCTTCGTTGTCGAACACAAAGTCGCCGCTGTGCGCATCAAGGCCCATGCGCCAGGTGGTGGCTGCCACCTCGTGCTCATCGGCCCCCACCACACCCGTCGCCACACTGGGTTCGCCAGCACCTTGGTCACGTCCCTGGACCAGATGCGCTGGCATGTCCAGTCCGAGCGATTGCGCCATGTAGACCGATGCCTCGTTGTGCATCGCCTCGTGCATCAGCACCAGGCGCCAGAAATATAGATCCGGCCCAACGCGAACTTCGGAGCCTTTTCCGCGGCTTTCCACTTGGAGCAGGGCCGCCAGCGCGTCCTTCAAACAAGCAGCCAGGTAGGCGCGCGTTGCGTCGGCATCGGGCAAAGGCAGGCTCCAGCGGCTGTTGTGTGGCACGCGGCTGGAGTCGTACCAGGCGTCGGCGCCTGCCAGGCGCGACGGCCGGCGCTCGTGCGCCACGTCGCATTGCAAGCCACGATCCCGTTCGCGGTTGCGTGCCACCCACCAATCCTGAAACCAGGCGATGTGGCCCAACTCCCAAAGGGGCGGATTGAGCTCGCTGGCATAGGCAATCGACAGCGATGGCAGAGCGCGTTGCCAGGCTTCGAAAAGCCCCAGGGTGCGTTCGCGCACCGCAACCAATTGGACCGCCAGCGCTTGTGCAGATGTGTCGCGGGCCGTGGACAATGAGGCATTCATGTTGCTAACGAACCGTCAGGGATTGGACATCGTGCGACCGGTCGCGCCGCCGACGGCCCGCGCACGCATCGCCATCGTGAGCCCGGCCGCGAGCGAGTCCAACAACGGCAACTGGCGCACCGCACAGCGTTGGCGCAGCCTGCTCGCGCCGCGCTATTCTGCCCGCATCGTGGCCCAGTGGCCGGATGGTCTGGCCGACCGGGACACCCATCTGCTCGCGCTGCACGCCCGGCGCTCGGCACCATCCATTGGTGCGTGGGCGCAAGCCAGGCCTGGACGCGGTCTGGCGGTGGTGCTCACCGGCACCGACCTGTACCGCGACATCGACAACGACCGCGACGCCCAGAGGTCGCTGGAACTGACCCAAGCCATCGTGGTGTTGCAGCCGCTGGGCCCCCGGCGCCTGCCAGCACCCTTGCGGGACAAGACGCAGGTGATCCTGCAATCTGCCCGTTCGCGTCAAGCCATCACCAAGACCACGCGCCGCCTGCGCGTCTTGATGGTTGGGCACCTGCGTGACGAGAAGGACCCGCTCACCCTGATGCGCGCGGCCGCAGCCCTGAGTGACCGCGATGGCATCCAGATCGACCACATTGGCGCCGCGCTCGATCCGGCCTTGGGCCGGGCCGCTGCTGAAACGGCCCGCACCTGCCGGCATTACCGCTGGCTGGGCGCGCAGCCGCACGCGGCCACGCGATCACACATCCAGCGCGCGCACGTTCTGGTGCACACGAGCCGCATGGAGGGTGGCGCCCACGTGATCATGGAAGCCTTGTGCAGCGGCACGCCGGTGATTGCGTCCGACATCGACGGTAACCGTGGCATGCTGGGCGACGCCCCTTGCGAGGCCTACTTTCCCCTGGGCGACGCGATGGCGCTCGTCCTTCGCTTGCGCGAGTGCCGCCGCACCCAGGCCAAGCCCGATGGGCTGCTGGCACGTCTGGCTCAGACTCAACTGGCACGCGCGCCCTTGTTTTCCCCCGCAGCCGAACAGGCGGCCTTGTGGGCCTTGATTGAATCCCTGCCAAGCCACCCATGAACGTTTCCGAACAACCCGTGCTGCGCGACATCGTCCTGGTGGGCGGTGGACACAGCCATGTGGGCGTGCTGCGCAGGTTCGGCATGCAGCCCGAGCCCGGCGTGCGCCTGACGCTGATCTGCACCGATTCGCACACGCCCTATTCGGGCATGTTGCCGGGTTACGTGGCCGGACACTACAGCTACGACGACGTGCACATCGACCTGCGGCGCCTGGCGCAATTTGCAAACGCACGCTTCATCCATGCTGCGGTATCGAGCCTGGATTTGCCGGCGGGCAAAGTCTTGCTGGATGGCCGACCACCGCTGGCGTTCGACCTGCTGTCGATCAACATCGGCTCGACTCCACAGACCACGCACGTGGCCGGCGCCAGCGCGCACGCCGTGCCCGTCAAACCCATCCACCAGTTCAACCAGCGCTGGCTCGCGCTGCTCGAGCGTGTGCGTCAGCATGTCGAGCCGATGTCCATCGCGGTGGTGGGGGCGGGTGCCGGCGGTGTCGAGCTCACGCTGGCCATGCAATGGCGCCTGCGCCGCGAGTTGCAGGCCTTGGGCCGAAACCCCGACCTGCTGCAGTTCCACCTCTTTTCGGCCTCGCCCGAGATCCTGGCCACCCACACGGCCTGGGTGCGTGGACATTTCGAACGCGTGCTTACCCAGCGCGGTGTGGTCGTGCACCGAGGCTGCGAGGTCACCGAAGTGCAGGCCCGCCAGGTGATGACCAGCACGGGAGAGACCATCCCTGCCGACGAAGTGGTCTGGGTGACCCAGGCCGGCGGCGCGCCCTGGTTGCGCGGCACAGGACTGGCGCTTAACGACGGCGGTTTCATCCAGGTCAATTCCCGCCTTCAATCGGTCTCAGATGCACGTGTGTTTGCGGCGGGCGACATTGCCCACATCACCGAGCGCCCGCTTGAAAAGGCCGGTGTCTTTGCGGTGCGCATGGGCAAGCCCTTGGCGAACAACCTGCGCGCCGCGGTGCGCGGCGAGGGGCTGGACGCCTGGCGTCCGCAGCGGCGATGGTTGTCGCTGATCTCCACGGGGGATCGCCACGCGGTGGCTTCACGCGGTTCGGTCGGATTTGCAGGTGCCTGGGTCTGGCGCTGGAAGGACTGGATCGACCGGCGCTTCATGCGCAAGTTCAGCGACTTTCCGTCCATGGAAGCCGCCCCAGCGGCGGGCAACCCCACGGTGAGCGTCGCACTCAACGCGGAGGAATCGCGCCAGGCCATCTCGGCCATTGCCATGCGCTGCGGCGGGTGCGGGGCCAAGGTGGGCACCGATGTGTTGTCGCGCGCGCTGGGCGCACTCTCACCCATCGAACGTGACGACGTGGTCATCGGCCTCAACGCGCCCGACGACGCGGCCGTGGTGCGCGTGCCGCCGGGCAAAGCCATGGTGCACACCGTCGACTTCTTTCGCGCCTTCATCGACGACCCCTATGTGTTCGGTCGTGTGGCCGCCAACCACGCGCTGGGCGACATCTTTGCGATGGGTGGCGAGCCCCAGTCGGCCACGGCGGTGGTGACCGTGCCCCCAGGCCTGGAAAGCAAGGTGGAAGACCTGTTGCGCCAGATGATGCAGGGTGCCGTCGATGTGCTGAACGCCGCCGGCTGTGCGCTGGTGGGCGGCCATACCGGAGAGGGACGCGAGCTCGCCCTGGGATTTGCGATCAATGGCCTGATCGACGAACGCTTGGGCGGCGTCATGCGCAAGGGCGGCATGCAGCCCGGCGACGTGATGGTCCTCACCAAGCCGATCGGCACCGGGACCCTGTTTGCCGCCTTGCCTCAGGCTGCCGACCTGCCCTGGTTCCGCGGGCGCTGGGTCGATGGAGCGTTGGTGTCGATGATGCAATCGAGCCAGCGTGCCGCCCAAGTGCTGTTTGCGCACGGCGCCACGGCGTGTACCGATCTCACGGGTTTTGGCTTGCTGGGTCACCTGGTGGAGATGACCCGGCCCTCGGGCGTGGACGCCGAGTTGTCGCTGTCCGCCCTGCCCTTGCTCGACGGTGCGCTCGAATGTGTTCAGCACGGCATCACCAGTTCGCTGCAGCCGGCCAATGTGCGCTTGCGGCGTGCCCTGCGCAACCAGGCCCAGGTGGTCGATCATCCGCGCTACCCGCTGCTCTTTGACCCGCAGACGGCCGGTGGCATGCTTGCCAGTGTTCCCGCCGCGCGGGCAGACGCCTGCCTGCACGCGTTGCAAGCCGCTGGCTACCCGCACAGCCGGCAGATCGGGCGCGTGCTGGCGCAAGGTGACGCCATCGAGCCGATCCTGGTTGTGCCATGACGTGCTTCGCGCCATCCACACCTGCGCTTTCATCAATCCCTACAGCAGGCCCATCGAATTGACCGCACCCACCCTGCCCGCGGGCGCCCGAGTCGACCTTGTCACCGGCGTCCAGGTGGCCCTGCTCACCTTGATCTGGGGCACCAACTGGCCACTGTTCCGTTTTGCCACCGCGGAGGTCTCGGTCTGGACCTTCCGCGCCATCGCGGTTTCGCTCGCCGGAGTCGCCTTGCTGGCCTTTGCCCGTGCACGCGGGCAGTCCTTGGTGGTGCCGCGTCGCGAATGGCCCATCATCGCCTGGGCCTCGATCATCTATCTGGGCTTCTGGAACATCACGAGCACCTACGCGGCCATCCTGATCCCATCAGGGCAGGCTGCGGTGCTGGGTTTCACGATGCCGTTCTGGGCGGCCTTGATCACCTGGGCCGTGTTCGGTGAGCGACCAGGGCGGCGCATGTCCATCGCCATCGGCCTGGGCGCCATCGGGGTCGGACTGCTGATGCTGCGGGGTGCCCAGGCCTTTGCCCTGGCACCCCTGGGCTTCGCACTGGGCCTGACAGCGGGCCTGGGCTGGGCAATCGGCACCATCATCCTCAAGCGCCATCCAGTCTCCGTCAGCGGTGCGGTGCTGGCGGGTTGGCAGTTGCTGATCTCGGTGCCGCCGATGCTCGTGGTCGCGCTGTGGCTCGGGGGAGGCGCCTGGTTCATGCCTTCGATGTTCAGCGTGGCGGTGATCGCCTACATTGCGCTGGTACCGATGTCGATCGGCAACGCCATCTGGTTCACGCTGGTGGGCAAGTTGCCGGCCAATGTGGCGGGCTTGTCGTCGATCATGGTGCCCGTGGTGGCCATGGTGTCGGGTGCGCTGGTTCATGGCGAGCCATTGGGCCTGTCGGAATGGCTGGCCATGGCCTGCTGTGCGGGAGGGCTGGGCTTGGCACTGCTCAAGCCGGCGGTGCCGCGCTGAGGTGCCCTGCACAATTGCACCGGTTGAGCACGAAGCCCCACATCCTGGATGTGCCCACCGCGAGCTTGTGCCAAGGCATGCCAGCAGGCCCTAGACTGCCGGCTCCCGCAGGCACGGCGAGGCCGTCGCAGCAGGTGCCACGCCAGGCCTTGTGGTCATGATTTTTGACAATATTGGCCTGTAGCGCTTGTCATGTCTTGTCAGTTTGCTATATTTTTTGAATGCTCTTCAACCCACACGTGACCCAAACACCATGAAACGCCCAAGCGGCACAAGAGCCAACCGCACACGTCCATCGCTGGCAACGCCAACCGCGCGCACATCCCGCCCCACACGCGCGACGGGTGCGGCGCGTTCGGCGGCCACCCGTGCCGTTTCGGCGGCGCCAATAGAAGCACCCGCGGGTCGGCCCATGGCCGGCGCTGCGACAGCCGGACCCTTGGCCGGTGTGCGCGTTCTCGATCTCACGTCCGTGGTCATGGGGCCGTTTGCCACGCAGATATTGGCCAGCCTGGGGGCCGACGTCATCAAGATCGAATCGCCCGACGGCGACAACATGCGTCACGTCGGGCCGATGCGCAATGCCGGCATGGGGCACATCTTTCTGCACGGCAACCAGGGCAAACGCAGCGTGGTGCTGGACCTCAAGCAGCCTGCTGCCAAACGCGTGGCCCTCCTGTTGGCTGAGCAATGCGACGTGCTCATCAGCAACATCCGGCCCAAGGCCCTTGCGCGCCTGGGCCTGGATCATGAGAGCGTGCGCGCGCGCAACCCGCGCGTGATCCATGTATCGGCCGTCGGCTTTGACCCCCATGGGCCGGCGGCTGGCAAACCGGCCTACGACGACCTGATCCAGGGCGCAGCCGGCATTCCCTGGTTGATGCAGCAGTACACCGGTGGCGAGCCGCTTTACGCCCCCGTGACGATGGCCGACCGCGTCACCGGGCTGCACGCCGTCTATGCAGTCACCGCGGCGCTGTATGCGCGCGAGCGCACGGGCCTGGGGCAGGCCGTGGTGGTGCCGATGTTCGAAGCGCTCACCCAGTTTGTATTTGGCGATCATTTGGGCGGTGCCACGTTCGATCCGCCGCTGGGCGGTCCGGGCTACGCGCGCCTGCTCACGCGCCACCGGCGCCCGTATCGCACGGCCGACGGCTTCCTGTGTGTGCTCATCTACAACGACAAGCATTGGCGCAACTTCTTCGCCGCCATCGACGACCCGGACCGCATGGTGCGCGATGCACGTTTTGCCACGCATCGGGCGCGCGCCGACCACATCGACGCGGTGTACGCCGAAGTCAGCGCCTTGATGCGCACGCGCACCACCGCCCGATGGCAGCAATTGCTGACCGCAGCCGACATCCCGAACACGCCGATGAATTCGCTGCAGGATCTGGCAGACGACCCGCACCATGCGGCCACCGGCTTCATGCGAACGGTGGAGCACCCCACGGAAGGGCGCCTGCGCACCACGGGCACGCCCACCCGCTACAGCGCCACCCCGACACCCGCTGAACTGCGGGCCGCGCCACGCTTGGGCGAGCACACGCTGGAGGTGTTGCAGGCACTGGGTTTGAGCGCCTCGGAGATTGCGGCCATGCGTGCCTCGGGCGCTTGTGCTGCACCAGGCAATTGAGCGTCAATCAAGGGTTTGAAGCCTTCGACCACGGCCAGGTCCTGAATCTGGCCTTGGGCCGGTCCCGGTTCAGGGTTAACACCAGGCGCTTCGGCGCCTTGAACACCTTCGCCTGAACCCCAAATAGCCGACAGCTATTGTCGGGATTAAATTTCACATCGCCTAGTGGGAACCCTTACCTTAGCACTCAGTCAAAGAGAGTGCTAATATTTGAATGCGACGACGAAAGGAGTCCCGTCCATGACCACAAGCACCGCCACATCCCCCAGTTTTGCCCTGGCGCCGGCGAGCGCCTGGACATTGGTTCCGCCGCTGGGCAATCTGGATGCCTACATCACGGCGGTCAACCGCATGCCCATGCTGACGCTGGAGCAAGAGCAGGACTTCGCCCGCCGCCTGCGCGAAAACGGTGACGTCGATGCGGCCCGCCAGCTGGTGCTCTCGCACCTGCGCCTGGTGGTGTCTGTCGCACGGCAAT
>CAYNWR010000030.1:2919-13653 GCA_964400915.1 uncultured Burkholderiaceae bacterium | reverse complement strand
CCACGCCGGCAAAACGGTAGCCCGCGTTGCGCAAGGTCTTGATCGGGTCCAGCGGCTCCAGCTTGCGGCGCAGGCGGCTGACCAGGATGTCGATGGCGCGCGTGTGGATGTCCTCGGCCGCGTGCCCACGCAGGCGTTCCAGGATGTCATCGCGCGAGAACACCTTGCCCGGCGTGCCGGCCAGCAGGGCCAGCAGGTCGAATTCGGCGCCTGTCAGATCGATCGGGCGGCCGGCGTGATGTGTTTCGTGCCGGTCCAGGTCGATGCTCAGGCCGTCGTCAAAACGCAGCACACGCGCCTGCCCGGCCGCCGGGGCGCCTGCGGTGCCGGCAGGCGCGCCTGGTGTGGCGGCAGCCTTGGCACGGCGCAGGAGGCTGCCCAGGCGGGCCAGCAGCTCGCGCGGCTCGAAGGGTTTGGGCAGGTAGTCGTCGGCGCCCAGTTCCAGGCCCACCACGCGGTCCATCACATCGCCGCGCGCGGTGAGCATCAGCAGGGGCAGGGCGCTGTCCTTGCGGATGGTGCGGCACAGCTCAAAACCGTCCATCTCGGGCAGCATGACATCGAGGATGGCGGCATCAAAGCCACCCGCGCGCAAGCGGGCCAGGCCGGCGCTGGGCCGGGTCGCCTGTTCCAGCTCGATGCCCGAGCGCGCCAGGTAGGCCGCCAGGGGCGGGCCCAGGTGCTCGTCGTCGTCGATCAACAGGATGCGGGGCATGGTGGGCCGACTTTAGCGCTGACATGGGTACCGACATTGGCGCCAGGGCCCTCGGCGGGCCCTGGCCGTTCAACGCATGGTGTCGCAAATGGCACCTGGCCTTGCGCGATCAGCTGCGCCAGCCGTGGCGGCGCGACTCCCAGCGCGCCATCATGTCGCGCACCTTGGCTTGCTGTTCGGGGCGCAGGCTGTCGTAGAAGTCGGCCAGTGCCGCCACCACCTCGGGGCTCTTGGTCTGGATGGCGCCCGTCTTGCCTTCGATGAGGGCTTGTGCCTTGGTGCGGTCAAACTTGTCGCCGGCCACAATGCCGCGCAGTTGCTCGCGCGGGTCGCCACCGGCCACCAGCGCGTTGCGCTGTTCGCGCAGCTTGTCGGCCACCACCCCCAGCTTGGCTTTCTGGGCTTCGTCCAGATCCAGGCGGCTGGCGGCCTTGTCGATCACGCGGGTCTTGACCTTGGCCACATCCTCTTCGCTCATGCTGTTCCAGCCGTGGCTGTGGTGACCATGATGCGAGCAGGCGGCCAGACTGCCGAACAGGACGGATGCGCCAAACAGGCCAACCAATGTGCGCTTGAGCCAACGTTTCATGATGAAGAACTCCTTGAATAAGGCCCGCGCCGTTGCGGCGTGAAGGGCCGGGTTGAACAGGCCTCCATCGTGCGCAAGCGGGGCGCGCGTGTCCTTTCGCGCGGGTATCGTCGTGTAACGTTTTATGTCGCTCAGGCGGTGCCCGCAGCGCGGATGCTCAGGCGCGCCCGACGTGGGCACGCTCAGGCGAATTCAAGCCCCGTGGTGGTCAGGCCGGTGAGGTTCACGCGCTGCACCGTGGCGTCCAGTTGCGCCACCCAGACCGACAGGGCACTGGCCTGCACACCCTGTTGCAGCAGGGCCAGCAGGGGAGCGGCTTCGGCGTCGGTGGGCGCGGCGCCAAAGTGGTTGGTCCACAGCAGGCGCACCGTGGCGTCAGCGGTTTGCGCCCCCATTTGTGCCAGCAGGGCCGCAGCCACGGCGTCGGCCGATTCGCCTCGATCCAGGGCCTGGATCGCACCGCCCACGGTGGCACGCTGGGACAGTGCGCCCACACCACACACGGCGGCCACCAACAGGGCGGCCAGGCCCGCGTGTTCATGGGGCGCCAGATCGAAAGCCAGCGTGACATCGTCAAAACGCAGGCGTTCGACGTCGATCAGCAGATCGGTGCCCGCGGGCGCCTGGTGGCCGGATGGGCCGGTTTCGGTGTCTGAAGGGCTGAGCGCCGTCACGCTGCGCCCCGGTGTGTTGCTGGTCACGAGGAAGTCGCGCCGCTGGCCCGCAAACACCGCGGTGTCGCGGCCGTTGCCGCCAGCCAGGTAGTCGTCATCCGGGCCACCCACCAGCCAGTCGTTGCCGTCCACACCGCTCAAGGTGTCGTTGCCCGCGCCGCCGTCGAGGGTGTCCGCAGCGGGGGTGCCCACCAGGTGGTCGTTTCCTGGGGTGGGCATCAGGCTGATGGTGGGCTGCGAAAACAGGCCGCCCCAGCCCGGTGGGTCGTTGGGCCCGCCGTCGTAGGAGTCGAGCCCATCGCCGGCTCCACCCGGAAAGTCGGTGCCCGGACCACCGTCGTAGTCCGAGCCGGTGCTGCCGCTGTCGTTGCCGTCGCCGCCGTCCATGGGGTGTGCCTCGGGGTTTGAAGCGATTGAAACAGAAAAGCCGATGACCCCGCTGGGACGGGGATCTGCGTTTTTGATGCGCAGGCTGAACGTAGGTTCCGCTCAGATGAAACACCTGCGCCCAGCCTGATCATAAAAAAAAGGAGCAAACAGTCAATACAGGACGCTCGCTACGGGCCGAATTGAACAAAAAAGGGTCCCACCACCGCCAGCGGCGCTCAATACAGGTTCTCGCGCATCACCAGGTTGATGCGCACCGGTTCGACGCCCGCGGTGGCGGCGCGGCCATCGCGCAGGTTGGTGAAGATGCGCACGCAATCCAGGATCATGGTCTGCGGATCCTGGTTGATCAGCACATCCAGGGTGCCGTCGGTCAGCAGCGCGCGTGTCTCGGGGGTCAGGCCGTGCGCCACAAACACCGGCCGGCGTCCGCCCGTGTGGGCCTTGAGTGCGCGGCCAACGCCTTCCGCACCCCCACCGATGTTGTACAGGGCCACCAGGTTGGAATGCTGCAGCAGCAGGGTGCGTGTGAGGCGGTAGTTGGTCTGCTCGTCGTCCAGGCCTTCGCGCACGCCCACCACGCGCAGCGCGGGAAACTCCTGCTCGATCAACTGCAGAAACCCGGCCTCGCGCTCTTCGTGGCCGCGGTAGCTCAGCGACCCGGCGATCATGGCCACCGCCCCCGTGCGTCCGGCCAGAAAGCGGCCAATGAGCAGGGCCGCGGTGCGCCCGGCGGCCCGGTTGTCGATGCCCACATAGGCCTTGCGGTGCGATTGGGCCAGGTCCGATATCAGCGTCACCACGTGCACCCCGCGCTCGGTGAGTTGCGCCACCGCGTCCCGAACCTGGGGGTGTTCCAGCGCCATGAACGCAACACCCTGGGCCTTGCGGCCATGGCGGCGCAGGGCCGAGGCCACACTGGCGGGGTCGAAGCTGTCGACAAGGGCCACACGGCATTGCACGTTGAAGGGCGCCAGGGACGGCGCGCTGGCGCGGATCAGATCGCCCAGATGGCGCAGGAAGCGGTTGGTGCCGGCGGGCAGCAGAAACACCAGCGACATGGGCGCGGGCAGCAGCGTGCGCCACAGATCGTCCTCCGGAAGGTATTTGAGGTCGGCGGCGGCCTTGATCACGCGCTGCGCGGTGGCGGGGCGCACCCGCAGGCGTCCGTGCAGCACGCGGTCCACCGTGGCGGTGGACACCGATGCCGCTTCGGCGATGTCGATGATGCGGCTGCGTGCCGACATGAATCAATCAAAAACCATCAGAAAACTCGATTGTTGCACGGGGGTGCCGTCCCTAGAATTTCCGCCAAGGTGCCGCAGTGCATCCCCTGCCCATCCATTTCTGAAGGAGACATCCCATGAACGTCTTGCGTTTGAAATCCCATCGTCGCCCGCTGCTGGCCGCCCTGGCCACGGCCTTGCTGAGCCTGGGAATGCCGGCCCAGGCCCAGCGGGCCGTCGAGTTTCGCTACGGACACATGAACCCGCCCACCAGCGCCGCCGGCATGCAGGCCAACTGGCTGGCCGAGGCCATTGCCAAGAACACGGGCGGCCAGGTGAAGGTCTCGGTTTATCCCTCCTCGCAACTGGGCAAGCTGCAGGAGTTGGCCGAGGCCGTGTCCACCGGCACCATCGCCTTGTCGCACAACACGGCGGCGGGGATCGGTTCACTGTACGAACCCTTTGCGGCGCTGGACACCCCGTACCTGTACCGGGACGTCGATCACCTGATGAAGGTGGTGGACACCAACTCGCCCGTGATGAAGTCGCTCAACGAGGGGTTGATCAAATCCGCCGGTGTGCGCGTGTTGTATGCGTATTACTTCGGCACGCGCCATCTCACGTCCAACAAGGCCGTTCGCACACCGGCCGATCTGTCGGGCCTGAAGATCCGCGCCATTCCGTTTCCCATCTACATGACGGCGGTGGAGTCCATGGGTGCGGTGCCCGTGCCTGTCGACTGGTCCGAAGTGCCCACGGCGCTGGCCACGGGCAAGGTCAACGGGCAGGAGAATCCGGTCAACGTGGTGCTGTCGTCCAAGCTCTACGAGACGCAGTCGCACCTCATGCAGACGGGGCACATCATGAACGCCCAGGTCATCGTCATCAACGAGAAGGCCTGGCAGGCGCTGTCCCCAGCCCAGCGCGATCAGATCAGCGCTGCGGCCAACGAGGTGCGCAAGCGCGCCACCGACATGGTGCGGCAGTCCGAGGCCGATGAGACCGCCAAGCTCAAGGAGCTGAAGATGAACGTGATCGGCAGTGCCGAAGGCCTGGACGTGGCGGCCTTCCGCACCGCTGCCAACAAGGCGGTGGATGCCAAGTTTGGCAGCAAGTACGGGGACCTGTACAAAGCCATCGCTGCCGTTCGCTGATGAACATGGAGCCTCAAGGGCCGGTTGCTGCGGGACCGGCCGGGCCGCTGCGCGCGCTGCTGCTGCCGGTGTGCCGTGCCTTCGAGGGCCTTGCGATGCTGATGCTGGTGGTGGCCACCTCGGCCATCATGATCGAGGTGGTGGCGCGCGGCGTGTTTGCCCTCGGTTTGCCGGGGGTGGGTGAGATCGCCAAGTTTGCCGGGCTGGCGCTCATCTTCCTGACGGTGCCCGTTCTGCTGGCACAGGACGCACACGTCAAGGTGGACATGTTTTCGGCGCGGGCTCAGGGCATGAGCAAACGCGCGCTCGACCTTCTCAACGAAGGCGCAACCCTTTGTTTCTGTGTGCTGTTTCTGGTGGCCACCTGGTGGTTCATGCAGCGGGCTGCGCGTTTTTCCACGCCCGCCCTGGGCATTCCCAACCTGCTGTACTACACACCGGCCATCCTGGGCATGGCGCTGACCACGCTGGTGGCGGCCGACCGCGTGTGGGGCCTGCTGCTGCGGCGTCGCGCAGCCTTACCCAAAGCCCCGGCATGCTGAGCGCCATGGCCACGCTGCTGTTCTTCGGCCTGCTGCTGGCCGGCGCGCCGGTGGCGATCGCGCTGGGGCTGGGCTCGGCGCTGGCGCTGTGGTGGTTTGACATGCCGCTGGCGGTGATCGCCCAGCGCATCGTCAACGCGCTGGACTCCACCACCTTGCTGGCCGTGCCCATGTTCATCTTTGCGGCGGCGCTGTTCAACGCCACAGGCCTGACCGCGCAGCTGTTCGATTTCATCCGCATGGTGATCGGGCGCATCCGTGGCGGTCTGGGCTATGTCACCGTGCTGACGCACCTGGTGTTTTCGGGGGTGTCTGGTGCCGCTTTGGCCGATATCGGGGCCCTGGGCAAGGTGCAGATCGACATGATGCGGGTGCAGGGCTACAGCGATCGCTTCTCGGTGGGCATTTGTATGGCGGCCGCGACGCTGGGGCCGATTTTTCCGCCGTCCATTCCCCTGGTGATCTTCGCCATGGCGGCCGAGATCTCACCGGTCAAGGTGCTTATCGCGGGCATCATCCCGTCGATCATCATTGCCCTGTTTCTCATGGGCATGGTGTGGTGGATTGCACGACGTGACGGTCTGCCCACCGACACCATTCGTTTCACCCGGCAGGAGTTCATGCGCCGCCTGTGGACGGCGACGCCAGCGCTTCTGGCCCCCGTGGTGCTGATCGGTGGGATCTTGCTGGGCTGGTTCGGCGAAACCGAGGCAGCGGCCGTCACGGTGGTCTATGCGCTGCTGACGGGGCGCTTCTTCTATCGAGCCCTGACCTGGCCGGGTTTTGTGGCGTCATTGCGCGAAACGGTGCGCTCAACTGCGGGGGTCATGTTCATCGTGGGTGCGGCAGCCTTGTTTGCCTGGGTTCTGACCATCGACCAGGTTCCCACCAAGGCGGCCGATCTGCTGTTGTCGTGGTCCAAGGATCCGTGGGTGCTGCTGGTGATCGTCAACGTGCTGCTGCTGGTTGTGGGCATGGTGCTGGAGACGATCGCCGCGATCCTGATCCTCGCGCCCATCCTGGTGCCGGCCCTGGCAGCCGCTGGCGTGGATCCGGTCCACCTGGCCATCGTGGTGGTGCTCAACCTGATGATCGGCCTCTTGACGCCACCGGTGGGCATGAGCCTGTACATGGTGAGTTCGGTGTCCGGCATGCCTGTGCAGGGTGTGATCCGCGCTGCCATTCCCTGGATCGTCTGTCTGTTGTTGTCACTGGTGGCCGTGACATTCATCCCCGCAGCCTCGACCTGGTTGCCCCAACTGATGTTGAAGTAGGAACGCATTCATGAGCCGTTTTCTCGGAGAAATTCGCCAGGTGGCCTACGTCGTGCCGGACATTGAAGCGGCCATGGCGCATTGGTCGCGCGTGATGGGCGTGGGCCCGTGGTTCTACAACCCGAAGGTGCCCATCCGCAACTACCACTACCGTGGCCGCAGCTACGAGCCGCACAACTCGGTGGCCCTGGCCAATGCGGGCGCGCTGCAGATCGAGCTGCTGCAGCCGCGCAACGACGTGCCATCGATGTACCGCGACTTTCTGCAGGCCGGCTTCAAGGGTGTGCAGCACGTGGCCTACTGGACCGAATCCTTCGATGCCGATCTGGCCCGTGCGCAGGCGGCTGGCCTGAAGGTCTGCATGGGCGGCGAGGTGGGCGACAACGGACGCTTTGTGTACTTCGAAGACGATTCGGGCCTGCCTGGCACCACGATCGAGCTGTCGGAGGTGGCGGGGCCCAAGGGCCGGATGTTTCGCATGATTCGCGACGCCAGCCAGGACTGGGACGGCGCTCGGCCGGTTCGGCCGTTCCCGGACCTGAGCCAGCTCTAGACCGATCGTGGCACGCGGCGACCTACAGCAGCAATTCTTTTGCACACGATGGCAAACGACACCTTCCAGGCCAGTTACCTGATCGAGACACCGCTGGATCCCCGCGCTGTGGCAGACACGTTGGCCGGTGAGCAAAGCAGTGGAACCTTCGTGCGCGTTGCCGGTGAAAGCGACGCCTTGCGGGCGCGCAGCCGCGCCACGGTGGAGCAGGTCGAACTGCTGGATGTGCTGCCCACGCCCAGCCTGGCCAGTTCGTGGTTGGCGCGCCACCACCCCACGGGGCCCTGGCAGCGGGCCCGCATCCGCGTGTCGTTTCCCACGGCCAACATCGGGCGCAACCTGCCCACGCTGTGGGCCACCCTGGCCGGCAACCTGTACGACCTTGGCGAAACCACAGGCGTGCGTCTGGAACACGTGCACCTGCCTGCAGCGTTTCGCGCGCGTTTTGAGCGGCCACGGCACGGTGTGGCCGGCACCCGGCGGCTGACCGGCGTGCCCACTGGCCCTATGGTGGGAACCATCATCAAGCCCAACGTCGGTCTGTCGCCGCAGGAGACCGCAGCACTGGTTGCGCAGTTGTGCGCGGCCGGCATCGATTTCATCAAGGACGACGAGTGCTGTGGCGATCCCGAACATGCGCCGATCGCCCAGCGCATTGGCGCCGTGATGGCGGCGGTGCGGCGCCATCGGGATCAGACGGGCAAGGCGGTGATGGTGGCGTTTCACATCAGCGACGAGCACGAGTCGATGCTTCGGCATGCCGAGCTGGTTCAACGCGAAGGCGGGCACTGCGTGATGGTCAGCCTGAACTGGACGGGCCCAGCCTCGGTACAGAGTTTGCGGCGCCATTGCGACCTGGTCATCCACGGGCATCGCAACGGCTTTGGAATGATGGGGCGGCATCCGGCCCTGGGCCTGGGTTTTCAGCCCTACGCAGCGCTGTGGCGTCTCGCCGGTGTCGACCACATGCACGTGCACGGTCTGCAGGGCAAGTTTGCGCAGGAGGATCAGGAAGTCATCGATTCGGCACGCGAATGCCTGCGCCCCCTGGCCGATCCAGCCGATGCGGCGGACACGGTGCTGCCAGCCTTCAGTTCCGGGCAATGGGCCGCTACGCTTCCGGCCACATTGGATGTGGTCCCCAGTGGGGATCTGCTGTTCATGTGCGGCGGCGGCATCCTGGCCCATCCGGGTGGTCCTGGCGCAGGCATCACCAGCGTGCGACAGGCCTGGCTGGCCTGGCAGGCAGGTCGATCCCTGGACGAAGCGGCCCCGTCCGGATCGCCATTGCGGCAAGCCCTGGATTTTTTTGGCGGCCGTCGCGGCTGAGGTGTGGTGAGTCCGGCATTGCGCTACGCCTGGTACGGCGACGATTTCACGGGTGCATCGGACACCCTGGCCACGGTGGCCAGCGCCGGCCTCAGCGCGGCGTTGTTCCTGCAGGTCCCCACGCAGGCGCAGCGCGAGGCCATTGGCCCGCTCGATGCGGTGGGCATCGCTGGCACCGCGCGCGCCCTGTCGCCCTCCGCGCAGCGCGACGAACTGGCGCCCGTGGCCGCTGGCCTGCGCAGCCTGCATCCGTTGGTGATGCACTACAAATGCTGTTCCACCTTTGACAGCACGCCGGACATCGGCAACCTGGCCATCGGGGCAGGCGCCTTGCGGGGCCCCGAGCACCGAGCGCCACTGTTGGTGATCGGTGGACAGCCCAGCCTGGGGCGCTTCTGTGCATTCGGGCATTTGTTTGCCAGTGCCGGACAGGGGGGGGAGGTTCACCGCATCGACCGGCATCCCACCATGAGCCGGCACCCGGTGACACCCATGACCGAATCCGACCTGCGTTGCTTGCTGCAGGACCAGGGCCTGGGCCGGGTGGGGTTGATCGACCTGCGTTGCCTGGATCGCGGCGATCTCAAGGCACTCAAGCGCGCGATGCAGCTGGCGCTGGCCTTGGACGCCACACCCGATGCCACACCCGGTGCAAAACCCGATGCGGCGCCTGATGGCGTGTTGCGATCCGATGCCTTGCTCTTTGACGCGGTGCGCGACGAGCACTTGCGCCTCATCGGGCAGGCCTGGTGGCAATGGACCGCCCGCAGCCCCTTGCTCGCCTTGGGGGCCAGCAGCGTGGCGCAGGCGCTGGTGGCCGCCTGGCCCAACCGCCCAGGGACACCGTCGCGGCTGGTGACGGCCTCACCGGCGCAGGGGCCGGTGTTTTGTCTGGTTGGCAGCCTTTCCCCCGTGACAGAAGGGCAGGTGGCGCATGCCCACGAAGCGTATGAGCGGCGCGACATTTCCGCCCAGGTGCTGGAAGGCTCGCCCGAAAAGCTGGAAGCCTTGGCCCAGGACTGTGCGGGCGCGCTGAATCAGGGGCGGTCGGTGATGGCCGTGACCTCGCGCGTGCCACAGGCGTCGAGTCGACCGGGGGACGTGGCACAGACAACGGCCCGCCTGTTGCAGCGCGTGCTGGCGCGGTCGCCTGGCGTGCGGCGTGTGGCGGTGGCCGGTGGCGACACATCGGGCGGCGCCCTGCGCGTGCTGAAGCCGTGGGCGCTGCAGTGGGTGGGCAATCTGTCGCCGGGTGTGCCCATGCTGCGGGCGCGCGCCGTCGATGGTCGCGTGGACGGTTTGGAACTGGTGCTCAAAGGTGGGCAGATGGGACCGCCCGACCTGTTCCTGAAACTGATCCACGGAACCACCGAAACGGCGCCGGACCTGGCACCCGCCTGAGGCCAGGCGGCCGCGCCAAGAGGGGTGCGGGCTCAGTGCATCACAGGGTTTCGCTGGCGTCGAAATCCAGCTCGACCTTGGCGCCCGCCGGATCCAGGCAGAACAACTGCCAGGTGCCCGATCCGCGTTGCTGGCGCAGGTCGTAGCTCAGGCCGCGTGCATCAAACCGGGCCTTGACGGCCTTGAGGTCCTTGGCCGAAAAGGCCATGTGGTCGATCACGCCGGCCACGCCGGGCGGCACCGGGCGATCGCCGTACAGGTGCAGGATGGCGGTGCCCCCCGCATAGAGCCACGCACCTGCAAAACCCAGATCGGGCCGGTGCCCGACGCTCAAGCCAATCACGTTGACGTAGAAGTCGACCGACTCGTCCAGGTTCTTGGCGATGGCGGTGAAATGGTTCATGCCGGTGATCATGTCGGTCCTTTCAAGCGGTGAGCACCAGCGACCCAATGGTGCTGCGCGACTGAAGTCTCTCATGGGCCCGGCTGGCGGCGTCCAGGGTGTAGCGCTCGATGCTCGGTGTCTTGATGAATCCTTGTGCCAGTGCGTCCCACACGCGCTGGGCGCGTTCGGCCAGCAGCGCCTGGGTGGGCACATAGGCGAACGCAACGGGCCGCGAGAAACTGGCTGATTTGTGCAGCAAGGCGTTGGCGTCGATCTCGTGCACATGGCCGCTGGCGTTGCCCAGACTGATCCAGTGACCACACGGCGCCAGCGCCGCCAGGTTCTCGGCCTGCGCCGCAGCGCCCAGGCCGTCGACGATCACATCGGCGCCGTCGCCAAAGTGGTGCCGCACGGCGTCGGCAAATTGGTAGTCCGTCGTGACAATGACCTGATCGCAACCGTGCTCGCGCGCCACCCGCGCCTTGGCCTCGGTGGACACCGTGCC
>CAYNWR010000030.1:0-2819 GCA_964400915.1 uncultured Burkholderiaceae bacterium | reverse complement strand
TTGCGGGCCGGGGGCCTGTGCATCACGCGGCACCAGGGCCGACGGATCCCCGTACGCGTCCAGCACGATCTGCCGCGTGGGCATGGGCGCCGCGCCGGCCAGGGCCGCGCGCAACTCGCCGCGGCCCCCGTGCAGGTCACCGCCGGAGCGCAGGTGGCGGCGCAGGTTCTCAAAGCCGGCCTCGTACACACCCTGGGCCACCATGTTGCGCAGCTCGCGTTCCTGCCCTGGTGGGGTGGCGAAAGTGGATTCCCAATGCCAGAAGGTGCGATTGCCATCGGTCACGGGCTTGAGCGTGACGGTGGCCACATAACGTTGCAGGGGCACCGTGGCTTCGACGATGCAGTAGGTGCTGCGGTGGGTCTGGTCGTCCAGGGTCAGGAGCTGTTCGCGGATGTGGTTGCCGTCCTTCAGCGTGAAATTGCGCACGCAGCCCACCTGGTCGGATCGCAGCCCCGATTCGATGGCGCTCTGGTCCACCACGTCGTGCCATTGGTCGTGGCTGTTGAAGTCGCGGATGACGGCCCAGACGCGTTCGATGGGCGCATCGATGATGGTCGAACGGACGACTTTTTGGAGCATGGCGATGGCCGCAGAAGGCTGTGCTGACGCGCTGCGGCGCTTCAGCGAAAGTGCCGCTTGAGCGCGTCGAGACCACCCTGGAACACGCCATTGCCGATCTGCTCGGCCAGCACCTGTTCGCGCGCCGGGTCGCAGTCGAACTCGGCGCTCCATTCGGCAAAGGTGCGGTTGCCGTCGGTCACGGGCGTGAGCTTGAGGGTGGCGACGTAGTTCTCGACACCCATGGGGCTTTCGAGGATGGAGTAGGTGCAGGTGTAGTCGTAGTCGGACAGGGCCAGCAGGCGCTCGCGGATGGTGCCGCCATCGCGGGTGTGAAAGTGGCGCACACAACCCACCCGATCGCTGGGCTGGCTGTTTTCGATGCGGCTGTCGGCGATGCCCGGGTGCCATTGGGGCAGGGCGTTGAAATCGCGGATGCGCGCCCACACGGCGTCGGCGGGCGCGTCGATGACGCTGGAGGTGTAGACGTGGATCATGGTGGCCGGGTGAGCTGCAGAGGGGCTTGTGTTCAGGCCTCGGGCGCTGCCTTGGGTGTTGGTCCGGGCGGCAGCGCGGCCTGGCCACCGCTGGCGCCACCGACCAGGCGGTGGATGTCCCCGCCGTCCAGACCGATTTCGCGCAGCAACTGGTCGACGATGGGAGCCTGTGCCCGAAACCGAAGCGCCGAATTCACCACGTTGTCGGCAAACCCTGCGGGCGACGCGTCGCCGCCATGCGATCCACCACCACCGCCCAGTCCGTCGACCTGCAGGATCTTGATGCCTTCGATCCGCTCCAGCGGCTTGACCGATTCGCGGATGATGGCTTCGGCCTTCTCCACCAGGCGCAGGCGCAGTGCTGAAGCGCGCGCCTCGGGGCTCAACACGTTCTGGGCCTCGTTCATCATGCGGGTGGCCTCGGCTTCGATCTCGGCACGAACGCGGGTGGCCAGCGCACGAATGCGCTCGGCATCGGCATCGGCCTCGGCCTGGGCGCGGATGGCCGTTCCCCGGTCTGCGCTGGCCCGCTTTTCGGCATCGGCTGCCGACGTGATGCGCAGCGCATCGCGCTCGGCCGCTTCGGCAGCCGAAATCAGTTCGATGGCTTTCTTGCGCTCGGCCGATTCGACCTCGCGTGCGGTGAAGACCTTCTCTTCGGCCGTCACGGCCAGGGCCCGGGCCTCATCCGCGGCCGCCTGGGCCTCGCTCTGGGCCTTGCTTTCGCGCGCGACGGCGATCGCCCGTTGCTGCTCAGCCAGTTCCAGCGACTGGCGGCGCTCGATTTCAGCGGCCTGCAAGGCCCGCTCCTTGGCGATGCGCTCCTGCTCCAGCGATTGCTCGGACCGGATGCGGGCGGCCTCGATGGCGAGTTTGGCAGCGATCTGCGCGCCTTCGGCATCCTGCTCGCGCTGGGCTTTTTCGCTCACGAGTTCGGCGCGTTGGCGCGCCCGCGCGATTTCCAGTTCTCGGTGCTGGGCCAGACGCGCGTGCTCCGACTCCTTGTCGATGTCCAGGGACAGTTTTTCGGCCTCGAGGTTCTTGTTGCGGATGGCGATCAGGGTGTCCTGCTCGACGTCATTGCGCTGCTTCTTGCGGTGTTCGATCTGCTCGGTCAGACGCGTCAGACCTTCAGCGTCGAAGGCGTTGCTGGGGTTGAAGTACTCCATCGCCGTCTGATCCAGCTGCGTCAGCGACGCGGCTTCCAGCTCAAGCCCGTTCTTGGTCAGGTCTTCGGCCACGGCCTCGCGCACGCGCTTGACGTACATGCCGCGCTTTTCGTGCAGCTCTTCCATGGTCATCTCGGCGGCGGCCGTGCGCAACGCATCGACAAACTTGCCCTCGACGAGTTCCTTGAGCTGCTCGGGCTCGAGCATGCGCAAGCCCAGGGTCTGCGCGGCCGCAGCCACCGACTCGGGCTTGGCCGCCACACGGACATAGAACTCGGCGATCACGTCGACGCGCATGCGGTCCTTGGTGATCAGCGCCTTCTCGCGACCGCGGGCGATCTCCAGGCGCAGTGTGTTCATGTTGACAGGTATCACATCGTGCACGATGGGCAGCACAAAAGCGCCGCCGTCCAGCACAACCTTCTGCCCGCCCAGCCCGGTGCGCACAAAGGCGCGTTCCTTGCTGCTGCGCAGATACAGCCAATGCAGGAGCCAGACCGCGATGGCCACAACAATGGCGACAACGATCAGGCCCAGGATGAAGCTGCCGAATTGGGCGCCGGTCATGGTGATCTCCTTCTAGCGTTCGAAT
>CAYNWR010000029.1:0-13889 GCA_964400915.1 uncultured Burkholderiaceae bacterium | reverse complement strand
CACCGCGTCGGGTGATTTTGCTGGCCCGTGTGTTGCCTGCCCAAAACAGCACGCCATTGCCGCGCAGCCCAAGCACGGCAACAATCGGGGCATGGAAATCCTCATCCTGGGCTTGGCCCTGTTCCTTGGCGTCCACTCGGTTCGTATCGTCGCCGACAGCTGGCGCACCCGCATGATCGCGGCCCGCGGCGAGAACACCTGGAAAGGCCTGTACACGCTGGTTTCGCTGGCGGGCTTTGCACTGATTGTCTGGGGCTATGGCCTGGCGCGTCAGCAGCCCGTGGTGCTCTGGAACCCGCCCGTGGGCATGCGGCACCTGGCCAGTCTGTTGACGCTGGTGGCCTTTGTCTTCATCACGGCGGCCTATGTGCCGGCCAATGGCATCAAGGCGCGCTTGCGCCACCCGATGATGCTGGGCACCAAGCTGTGGGCCCTGGCGCATTTGCTGGCCAATGGCAATCTGGCCGACGTGCTGCTGTTCGGCTCGTTTCTCGTCTGGGCGATCCTGGGATTTCGTGCCGCGCGGGCGCGCGACCGTGCGTCCAATGCGCAGGCCCCCACTGGCAAGCTCAGTGGCACCCTGGTTGCGGTTGGCGTGGGCGTGGTGCTCTGGGCCGTGTTTGCATTCTGGGCCCACGGCGCGCTGATCGGTGTGCGACCCTTCGGTCGTTGAAGGCGCCAAAATCCGGCTTGGTCTTTCAACAACGGAGCATGCCGCGATGATTTCCCGTCGACACTGGATGCTGGGCGCCACAGGGGCGGCCGTGTCCACACCTTGGTTGCACACCCAGGCGCAGGTGCCCACGCGCACGGTGCGCATCCTGGTGGGCTTTCCCCCCGGTGGCGGCACGGACGCCGTGGCGCGCCTGCTGTCCGAGCGGCTCAAGGACGAAATGCCCGGTACCACGCTGGTGGTGGACAACAAGCCCGGCGCAGGCGGTCAATTGGCCGCGCAGGCCTTGAAGGCGGCGGCCCCCGACGGCACGACCCTGTTCCTCACACACGACCACACGATCTCCATCCTGCCGCAGGTGACGAAAAACCCGGGCTTCGACCCGGCTGCCGATTTTGTGCCGGTGGCGGGCTTTGCCACCTTCGTCAACGCGTTCGCTGTCTCGGGCGGTACCCCGGCCAAGACCTTTCCCGATTACGTGAAGTGGATCCAGGACGGCGGCGACAAGGCCGGCGGCAACGCCACACGCGGCAAGGGCACGGTGGGTGTGCCGGCGCCGGCGTCCACGCCCGAATTCCTCGTCAAGCTCATCGGCGAAAAGTACAAACTCGACCTGGCCGCTGCGCCCTACCGCGGCAGCGCGCCGATGATGGCCGACATGCTGGGCAACCAGATTGCGGCCGGCACCGGATCGGTGCCCGACTTCGTCGAGAACCACCGCGCGGGCAAGCTGCGCGTGATCGGTGTGCTGGGCAAGGAGCGCCAGGCCGTGTTGCCCGATGTGCCCACCTTCCATGAGATGGGGCTCGCGGGTTTCGAGGATGTGCCCTACTACGGCTTCTTCGCGCCCAAGGGCGTTGCGGCGGGCTTTGTTGCCGAATTCGGCGCCGCGCTACAGAAGGTGCTGGGCCAGGCAACCCTGCGCGAGCAGATGATGCGCATGGGCCTGGCGCCCGGCTTCATGAGCACCACCCAATTGGGCGAGCGCGAGCGCGCGTACACCCGCGTCTGGGCCGAGATCATCAAGGCCAAGGGCTTTGCGCCGGCGGGCTGACCGCCAGCACGTGCAGCCGCCCATCCCGCACCCGTGAAGCAGGGCCTGCGTTTCCTCCTGCTGGGCGCGCTGGGCCTGTTCGGCGTGCTCGTGGTCGTGTTGGCCGTCGGAGTGGTCGCCACCTGGGCACCCGATCGCCCTGTGGCCGAGCTGGCACCACGCTGGGCGCAGGCGCCGTCGCGTTTTGTCGCCGTGCAGGGCCTGAACATCCATTTGCGCGACGAAGGGCCACGCAACGATCCTCACCCGATCGTGCTCTTGCATGGCACCGCAGACAGCCTGCACACCTGGGAAGGCTGGGCCCAGGCGCTGCGCGCCGAGCGGCGGGTGCTGCGCTTCGATCTGCCGGGATTCGGTCTGACCGGCCCGCACCCCCACGACGACTATTCGATGGCGGCCTACACACGCGCGGTGTTGGGCGTGCTCGATGCCTTGGGCATCCAGCAGCCGGTGGTGCTGGCCGGCAATTCGCTGGGCGGCCAGATTGCCTGGGAAACGGCCTTGGCCGCGCCCGCACGCGTGGCGACACTCGTGCTTGTGGACGCCGCGGGGTATGCCTTCGCGTCGGAATCCGTGCCGATCGGTTTTCGCATCGCCCGCCTGCCCGTGCTGCGCGATCTGGTGCGCCACGTGCTGCCGCGTGGTGTGGTGGAGCGCAGCGTGCGCAACGTGGTCGGTGACCCGTCCCGCGCGACACCGATCTGGGTCGACCGCTTCTACGAACTGGCGCTGCGCGAGGGCAATCGCCGGGCGCTGGCCATGCGCATGGACCGGCGCTTCACCGCGCTGGACAGTGCCCGCATCACGCAGATCCGGCAACCGACCTTGATCCTCTGGGGTGGCCGCGACCGCCTGATCCCGCTGGCCTGGGGCCAACGCTTTGCGCGCGACATCCCGGGTGCGCAGCTGGTGGTCTTCGACGACCTGGGCCATGTGCCGCAGGAAGAAGATCCCAGCCAAACCGTTGCCGCGTTCAGGCGCTTTCTGGCCCCGGCGCGCTGAAGCCGCGCGCCGGGTTCATGGCGCTGAACGCGTGCCCGCAAGCCCTGGTGTCGAAAGCGCTCGCTGATGTTGTGGCGCGGCCCGTCAACCCTGGCCCGCCAGCGCGCCCGCTGTTTGCAAGCCTTGCAACAGGGTGTCGGGGGCTGCAGCGCTGCCCTCCATCCATGCCTGCATCGCAGCCGCCTCGCCCGTGCACCCCAGGCCTTGGTCCCGGCGCCATTGGCCATCGAAACAGGTGTGGCGGTAGCGCTCACCGGCATCACACAACAAGGTGACGACCGATCCCACATGGCCCTGCGCCAGCATCTGGCGCCCACACATCAATGCCCCGATCAGGTTGGCCCCAGTTGATGGTCCCACCGTGCGCCCCAGGCGATCGCTGAGGGCCAGCATCGCGGCCAGGCTCCAGCGGTCGGGCAGCTTGAGCATGGTGTCCATGGTGTCGGGCAGAAAGGAAGGCTCGACCCGCGGGCGGCCGATGCCTTCGATGCGCGAGCCTGCTTCCATCGTCAGCGCGGGATCGCGCGAGCGGTAGTGATCGAACAGCACCGAGCGCTCGGGGTCCACACCACACACCTGCGTGGTGTGGCGGCAGTAGCGCACGTAGCGACCCATCGTGGCCAGCGTGCCGCCCGTGCCGGCACTGGCGACGATCCAGCTCGGGCAGGGGTGCGGCTCCAGGCGCAGTTGCGCAAAGATGCTTTCGGCGATGTTGTTGTTGGCCCGCCAGTCGGTGGCGCGTTCGGCGTGTGTGAACTGGTCCATGAAGTGGCCATGGCCCTCTCGCGCGATGCGCTCGCTTTCGCGGTACACGGCACGCGGATCGTCCACCAGGTGGCAGCGCCCCCCCTGGAACTCGATGGCCTCGATCTTCACGCGGCTGGTGGTGGCAGGCATCACGGCCACAAACGGCAGTTCGATCAGGCGTGCAAAGTAGGCCTCGCTGATGGCGGTGGAACCGCTGGACGCCTCGACCACCACACGCCCCTCGCGCAACCAACCATTACACAGCGCGTGCAGAAACAGGCTGCGTGCCAGGCGGTGCTTGAGGCTGCCCGTGGGGTGCGAAGATTCGTCCTTGAGGTAGATGTCCACACCGGCCCAGCCCGGCAGATCGAGCTTGAGCAGGTGGGTGTCGGCGCTGCGCTGAAAGTCCGCCTCGATGCGGCGCACCGATTCGCGAATCCACGCCGCGCTCATGACCCGACCCCCACGCTCCTCCGCTGCGCTGGGTCGCTGCCCCCCACGGGGGCCTTCGCGCCTTCGGGCGGCCGGGCGGCGCTCATGACAGTGCTGCCCGGGCTGCTGCGGACAAGGCCATGGCCGCTGCCAAGTGGCCGGACAGCTCCCATTGCCGCGCCACGCGCAACAGCAACAGATCTTGCCCCAGGGCAGCACCCAGCATCGCGCCGATGGGCAGGCCCCCTCGGCTCTTGCTCACGGGCAGCGAGATCGACGGCGCGCCCGTGGCATTGGCCAACGGCGTGAAGGGCGTGTAGCGCCACAAGCCTTGTGGGCCCAGGCGGTAGTCGATGAAATCCGGGTTGTTCATTGCGAAGCGGCCCAGCAGGGCGGCCGGCTCGGCCAGCGTGGGTGTGAGCAACAGGTCGTAGGACTCGTGGAACTCGCCCATGCGGCGGGCCAGTGTGTGAAAGCTGCTGATGGCCTGCAGGTAGTCGACCGCGCTCAAGCCCCGCGCGGT
The DNA here is from genome assembly GCA_964400915.1 of uncultured Burkholderiaceae bacterium. Taxonomy (GTDB): domain Bacteria; phylum Pseudomonadota; class Gammaproteobacteria; order Burkholderiales; family Burkholderiaceae_C; genus CAYNWR01. Next base: position 9,458 of record CAYNWR010000029.1, on the reverse strand, counting down.
GCGGCAGGCGCTGGCCGTGACGGGTTCGAGTTCGTCATCGGCCAGCGGCCGCCCGCGCGAGCGTTCATGGCCCTCCAGAATCATTGCCGAGCCCGTGGCCACCACCTGCATCACCGGCTGCACCACGTCGCGCGTGCTGAACGGCAGGCGCACCGGCGTGACCAGGTGCCCCTGCCCTTCGAGCCAGTGGGCAAACGCATCGATCGCAGCGGCCACCTCGGCATCGACGGTGTCGCCTTCAAAAAAGTGGTTGCACAGGCCGATGCGCAGTTTCGGCGGTGGCACGTCGATGGCCAGCACACCCGCGCGCCCGTCCCAGGCGGGCGCAGCGTAAGGCGCCCCCGCATCACCACCAGCGCTTACATCGAGGGCCACCGCGCAATCACGCACGCTGCGGGTGAGCACGTGATCGATCGCGAGGCCTCCCCAGGCCTCACCCACCAAGGGCCCGGTGGGCACCAGGCCGCGCGAGGGCTTCAAGCCGATCAGGCCCGAGGCTGCGGCAGGGATACGAATGGAGCCGGCGCCGTCGTTGGCATGGGCGATGGCCACCATGCCCGCCGCCAGGGCCGCCGCTGCACCGCCGCTGGAGCCACCGGCCGAGCGCGAGAGCTCGTGCGGGTTGCGCGTGGGGCCACCGTAGGCCACGGCCTCGGTGCTGGCACTCATGCCCATCTCAGGCGAGGTGCTGCGGCCAAAGGGCACGAAGCCCGCGGCCAGGTACCGTCGCGTCAGGGTGCCGTCGCTGGGCCAGGCCATGCCCGTTGGCCCGAAGGCGCGCGAGCCCATGCGCGAGGGCAGGCGCGTGTGCGCGGTGGCCGGCCCCACGTCCTTGAGCAACAAGGGGACTCCAAAGAACGAGTAGCGAGCATGCAGGCTTGCAAGTTCGCTATCAGTTTTGCACTGCGCGCGTTCGGCGTCGAGTTGTTCGGCGCGCTCGTAGCCCAGCTCGGGCGCCAGCGACGCGATCGCATTCAGGCGCGGGTTGAGCCGCTCCACACGCGCCAGCGTCTGCGCCAATGCCTCGCGCGCGCTGAGTTCGCCGCGCGCCATGCGGGTGGCCAGTTGCAGGGCGTCTTCAGGGGTGTCCTGGTTTGTGTCCTGGGAAACCTGTGGGTCGTGCATGATGGTGGGTGCGGGCCAGCAGCCCGTGGCAACAGTGATTCGGAGGAGACCATGAAGCTTGTCATCGCCCAGATGAAGCACGAGACCAACACCTACTCGCCCGTGCCCACACCGCTGGCGCGCTTTGCCGTGGATGGCACTGTACCGCCAGAAGGCGACGCGGCCCTGGCCGCCTACCGCGGCACAGGCGCTGCGATGGCCGCCTTCATCGAACTGGCCGAACAGGCGGGGGCCTCGTTCGTCATTCCCATTGCGGCGTCGGCTTGGCCCAGCGGGCCGGTGGAGGACACCGCCTTCGAGCACATCGCCGGCCGCATCTGCGCGGCCGTGCGCGCTGGTTGCGACGCGGTGCTGCTGGACCTGCACGGTGCCATGGTCACGCAGACACACGAGGACGGCGAGGGCGAGTTGCTGCGCCGCATCCGCGCCATCGCGCCCACGGTGCCGATTGGGGTGGCGCTGGACATGCACACCAACCTGTACGACGACATGGGGCGCCTGGCCACGGTGATCGCGGGTTACCAGACCTATCCCCACGTGGACATGTACGAAACCGGCCTGCGCGCGGGCCGCGCGACGCTGGCGCTGCTGCAGGGCCGTGCGCGCCCGACCCTGGCCTTTGGCCGCAAGCCCATGCTGCCGCACGTGATGCGCCAGGGCAGCGACGATTCGCCCAACCGCGAACTGCAGGCCCGGTGCAAACAAATGGAGGCGCAGGGTGCGCTGTGCGCCACGGTGTTCGTGGGTTTTCCCAATGCCGACATCGAGTGTGCGGGCCTGTCGGCCGTGGTGGTGACGGATGGCGACGCGCCCCAGGCCGAACGCTGGCGCGACGAGCTGCTGGACATGGCCTGGGCCGCGCGCGAGGCCTTTGTCTACCAGATCGAGCCGCTGGCGCAATCGATGCAGCAGGCGCAGCAGCTGGCGGCGTCACGCAAGCCGGGTGATGGCCAGGCAGCGGGCCCGGTGGTGCTGCTCGACCACAGCGACAACTGCGCCTCGGGCGGCACCATGGACACCATGACCGTGCTGGGCGCGATGCTGGACGCCGGCCTGCACGATGCCGCTGCCTTCGCCATCTTCGACCCCGAAGCCGTGCAGCGCATGATCGCCGCGGGTGTGGGCCAGACCGTCACCCTGCCCCTGGGCGGCAAGATGGACATGCCCGCCATCGGCCAGAAGGGCCAGCCGCGCACCGTGACGGGCCGCGTCAAGCTCATCTGCGACGGCCGCTACCGCAACGACGGCCCCATGGCGCGCGGCGAGCTCAATTCGATGGGGCCCACGGTGGTGCTGGACACGGGTGGCATCGAGATCGTGGTCATCTCCAACCACGTCGAGCCCCACGACCTGGCCGCCTTTCGTGCCGTGGGCATCGCACCCGAACGCAAGCAATACCTGATGCTCAAGAGCCGCATCCACTGGCGCGCCGGCCTGCGCAGGATCGCCTTCGCGGTGGTGGAGTGCGCAGGCACCGGCGTGTGCACCTCGGACTACGCGGCCCTGGCCTTCAAGCGCGTGCGGCGGCCGATGTATCCGTTGGAAGGCTTGTAATCAAGGCCGCACGCGCACCCCGGCACCCAGGTGTTTCCAGGGCAGATCGGCCGGGTCGGCCGCCATCGGGCCGGCGGCCTTGCCCACCAGGATGTGGCTGGCGTTGGGTTGGAAGTCGGCGCGAAAGTGCACGCTGCTCTTTGCCACCACGATGCGCATCTGTTCGGTGTGAATGCCGACCATGCGCAGCAACTCACGGTCCAGCAACTGCTTCTTGCCGCTGACCACGGCCACGCGCACACCGTCGATCTCCAGGCAGGCGCTGGCGCCCAGGCGCACGGTCAGGCCACGCATCATCGGGCCCTTGAGGGTGCACACCCCGTCGCTCAGGGCCAGCACCTTGCAGCGTCCGCGCACGGGGGCGTCGCTCATGCCCGCAAACATGGGCACGGAGGTGCCCAGCGTGATGTCGATCTCGGCGCCCTGGCCGGCTGTGTGGGCCGCTTGTGCCGCAGCGGGGTCGAACATCAGGCCCAGGGCCACCTGACCGGGAAAGCGCCGCCCCGCGCCCTGCTGCAGCAAGGCATGCAACAGGCCTGAGGTGTTGCTGTCGCCACCCGCTCCCGGGTTGTCCTGTGTGTCGGCGATGACCACAGGTTTGCCGCCCGTGGCCGCATCGGCCAGCGCCATGGCCCGCACCACGGCCTCGCGGGCGGGGAGGATTTCGCAGCGCCATTGCGCGGGCTCGGCGGCGCGTGCGTACAGGCGCTCGACGGCCTCGTGGGCGCGTGGGCCGTGGCCCCAGACCATGGGCGCGCATTCGTCGAAATCGGCTGCCGGAAATCCGGGGCAAAAGCTCAGCACCACGCCCCATTCGCGATCCAGGCTGCGCAGTTCGTCGTACAGGCTTTGTGCGGGCTCGAGAAAGCTGCTTTGTGCGTTCAGCGGGATCAGAAAGGGCAGGCGGCGCGCGTGCACGGGCTCCTTGTGGCCCGCGCGCAGGCGCCGCTGCAGCAGCTCGGCGGCCAGCTCGCCGGTGTCGGCCATGTCCACGTGGGGGTAGGTGCGGTAGGACACCAGGGCATCGGCCTGGTCGAGCATGCGCTGGGTGACGTTGGCGTGCAGATCGAGGCTGGCGACGATGGGCAGGGCCGGGCCCACCAGCGCGCGCACCCGGGCGAGCAGCTCGCCCTCGCTGTCGGGCACGTGCTCGGCCACGGCAGCGCCGTGCAGGTCCAGGTAGACGGCGTCGAGCCCGCCGGGGGATTTGAGCGCATGCTGCACGTCCTCGCAGACCGCGCTGGCAATGCGCTCGAATGCGTCGCGCGTGACGTACGAGGACGGGATCGCGCCTGCCCAGCACGAAGGCAGCAGCGTCCAGCCCGCGCGGCGCGCGGCGTCGATGAAGCCGCCCACGGGGATGTTGATGCCCGACAGCTGATCGATTAGCGCCTGCCCGCGCATGTAGGCGGGAAACGAGTCGCCGCGCGTGAAGGCGGCCCAGTCGGCCAGGCTGGGGGCGAAGGTGTTGGTCTCGTGCTGGAATCCAGCGATGAGCACACGGGTCATGAAGGCCTCTTGGAGCGCTGAAAACACCCCCTGCAGACCATTTCAAAGAAGAATTGGCCTGTAGCGAGCGTCCAATATCAATTGTTTGCTATAAAAAACAAAGCGCGGTGGATCACACCGCGCTTTGGCTGCCGGGCCAGGCGCGTTGCCGCACCCTGCCCGTCGGTGCCCCGGATGCTACTTCACGGCATCGAACAGGCCACGCGCCTGCACGTGGCAGAAGGGCGGCGCGTAGGTGCCGTGGTAGGCCCCGTAGTAGCTGGTGAAGGTGGCATCGGTGGGCGTGGGTGCCTTGCCGTTGACACCATAGGTGGCCTGGATGAAGGGGTCGACGTCCACGGACGTGACGTTGGTCAGGCCCTTGGCGTCGAACGCGGCCTTGGCCACATCCTGGTTGACGGCCTTGAGCACCGTGGGATCGCCCGAGCCGCCGCACAACAGGGTGCGCGCCTTGGGCGACCAGTTGAGCAGGTCGTTCTTCTGCGCGGCCAGGTACATCGGGCTGTTGCTGTTGGTGCTCACGTCGGTGCGGAAGGCCGGCTGGATGATGGCGTCGCGCGCCTGCTCGGGCGTGCCGCCGGGCAAGGCGCCGGTGGTCACCAGCGTGGTGAAGTCCAGCGTGGGGTTGGGCAGCAGCGTCTCGATGGTGGCCGCATACGGGGCCTTGAAGGCCGCGCTGGTGGACGAGTAGATGCCGCCGTAGACCTTCTGGTACGAGGTGATGACAAAGGGCACGAAGAATTGATAGCCTGCAATGGCCGCGTCCAGCTTGAGGCCACCCGAAAGGTTGTAGGGACCGGCCAGATGGGCACCGGCCACCACGTTGAACTCGGAGGCGTTGTCGCGCTCGGCCGCGCGGTGCGCCGCCATCGAGGCGTGCCCACCTTGCGAATACCCGGTGAACATCACCTTGCCATTGAGGCTGCCACCCGCAATCGGCGCAGCGGAGCGCGCTGCACGGATGGAGTCGATGATGCTGGACGCTTCGGAATCGGCGTGCAGGTAGGGGTGGTACGAATAGGTGGACTTGGCATAACCCAGGTAGTCGGTGGCCACGACCGCGTAGCCTTGCGCGGCGTACATGGCGGCCAGCAGGAAGGTTTCGCCATCGGCGGGGTTGGCCAGGGTGCGGGGCTTCTTGACGTCGGTGCCCTTCGAATAGGCCACCAGCGGCGCCGACGCGGTGCAGGCGCCCGTGGGCAGCAGCAGCGCGCCCGAGGCGTTGGTGCCTTCGCCGTTGGCGCCGATGGTGGCGTAGTTGAGCGCCACCACCTTGACATCGCACTTGGCCTTGCCGGTCAGCGCCTGAAGGCCCGTGCTGGCGGTGCTGGCATCGATCTGCGCAGCCGTGAGGGTGGCCACCGTGGCGGGCGATTCCAGCAGGGCCCCCCGATCGGCGTCGCCGCCTCCACAAGCGACGAGCACCAGGGCGGCCGAAGCCACCAGCGTGAGTTTGAAGATTTTCATGTTGGTTGTCCTTCAGGTCAGATCGACGGAAAAAGCGGCAAAGCCCGGATGTTGCTTGGGAGCGCGGGAGCGCCGCATCGGGATTAACGTGGGGTTTGGCGTTTTGGATGCACGGCGCTGTCGCCTTCGCGAAACGTGAGCTTCATGAGCAGGATGGCCAGCGCCAGGCTCAAGGTCACGGCATTGGCGATCACCACGGGCCAGGCGCCCAGCACCAGGCCATAGACCAGCCACAGGGCCACGCCCACGGTGAACACGGTGTACATGCCCAGCGAGATGCCGCGCACGTCGCGTGTGCGAAAGGTCAGCCAGGCCTGGGGCACAAAGGCTGCGGTGGTGAGAAAGGCGGCGGCGTAGCCGATCCAGTCGCCCCAGGCCGTCGGAAACAGGCCGCTCATGGCGTCGTGCGCGCAGCCCAGCGCACCAGGGCTTCGAGGGCCGGACGTGCCGCCTGGGCCTGCGGGTGGTTGACGATGGCCACCAGCACCAGGCGCCGCCCGCCTTCGGTGTGCACGTAGCCACCCAACGCAGCGACGTCGCGCAGGCTGCCGGTCTTGAGGTGCGCCGCGCCCTGCAGGCGCGCGCCCCGGCGCAAAGTGCCGTCGACCCCCGCCAGGGGCAGGGATGCGGCCAGGTCGGGCATCAGCGGCGAGGCCCACGCCACCTGCAGCAGGCGCGCCAGCGCCTGCGCGCTGATGCGTTCCTGGCGCGACAGCCCGGCGCCGTTGTCGAGCACGGGCAGGGCGTCGTCGGCCGAAGCCGCCCCGCCGATGCGCTCCTTCCACCAGCGGGCCACCACGTCGCGCGAGGCCTCGGGTGTGCCGGTGCCGCTGCTGCGTTGCGACAAGGCCAGAAACAGCTGGCGCGCCATCACGTTGTTGCTGAACTTGTTGATGTCGCGCACCAGCTGCGCCAGGGGCGGCGAGGTCGCTTCGAACGCCGGCTTGAGCCCGGCGGGCACCAGGCCTTCGCGCACGGTGCCAGTGAGCTCGCCACCCATGTCGCGCCACAGGGCTTCGACGGCGCGGCGCGCATAGCTGCGCGGATCGGCGTAGGCCAGGGGCCAGACTCGCTCGCCGCAGGACGCCGGGTAGGCTCCGGCAAAACGCAGGCGGTCGGGGCTGGACACGTCGGCGCGCAAGGCACCGCGCCAATCGCCGCAATCACCCGCCGTGGCCAAGGGGATCTGCGTCGGAATCTGCACACCGTGCAATCCCGGCTCGGCCGACACGCGTGCCACGCCCGCTGCACGGTCGGGAACAAACGTGAGCACGATGGATTTGTAGTTGATCAAGAGCGCATCGGGCTGGGCGTTGTAGGGCCGCGTGGGCTCGCCGTCGAACAGCCCTGGGTCCTGCTCGGGCACCTGCATGGCGCTGCGGTCCAGCACGATGTCGCCTTCGATGCGACGAATGCCCAGGCCCTGCACCCGGCGCAGCAACAGCCACAGGCGCTCGATCACCAGTTGCGGATCGCCCGTGCCGCGAATCACCAGGTTGCCCGCCAGCACGCCGCCCTCGCGCACCACACCATCGACATGCACCGCCGTGGCAAAGACATGCGCGGGCCCCAGCAGATCGAGCGCGGCAAAGGTGGTGACCAGCTTCATGAGCGAGGCGGGGTTCATTGCCGCGCCTTCGCGATGGGCCAGGCGCACCTGGGGGCGGGGCCCCTGCACGTCGGCGATGTAGACGGCCAGCGCTTCGGCCGGCACACCCGCGCCCTTGAGCGCAGCCTGCACATCCACCGGCAAGCCGACCGGGGCCGACACGGCAGGCGCCGTGCCGCCGGGTACGGCCCCGACCGAGGATTGAACCTGGCCCTGCGCGCCCGCTGCGCAAAGCAGCAGGCACCCCCACAGGCCGACAGTCATCCAGCGCCAGGACATGCTGCAAGTCTAGGGCCTGCGGATAATCGCCCCATGCCCTTCTATTCGCGCTGGTCGCCGCGCACCGTGGGTCTGGCCGCCGCTGTGGTCACCGCGGCCATCTGGACCTTGTTCATCGTCATTGCCCGAGCCTCGGCGCAACGCCAGCTGGCGCCGCTGGACATCGTGTATGCCCGGCTGCTGGGGGCGGGATTGATCCTGCTTCCGCTGGGCTGGTGGCTCAACCGCCGCCAGCGCGCGGCCGGTCAATCCACGGGCTGGCTGGGTCTGAGCCCGCTGAACGCCGACGTGACCGCCCAGCTTGGGCTTTGGGGCGGGCTGGCCCACAGCCTGTTTGCCTACAGCGGCTTCTTCTATGCGCCGGCCACCCACGCCTCGGTGCTGCTGCCGGGCAGCCTGCCGCTGTGGACGACCCTGCTGGCCATCTGGGTGCTGCACGAGCGTGTGACGGCCGTCCGGGCGCTGTGCCTGGCGCTCATCCTGCTGGGGGACCTGCTGGTGGGGGGTGCCAGTCTGATGTCGGCGTTGACCGGACAAGGCGGCGATGTGTGGAAGGGCGATCTGCTGTTCATGGCCGGCGCTTTTTCGTGGTCGTTCTACAGCGTGTTACTGCGGCGCCATCGGGTTGATGCCGTGGCCGCCACCGTCGCAACCACGGTGTTTGCCTTCCTCATTTTTGTACCCATTTACACCCTGGCCGTTCTCACCGGATATGCCGGGTCGGGCATTGCGCCCTCCAGTGTGGGCGAGCTGCTGTTCCAGGCGGTCTTTCAGGGCATGGTGTCGCTGGTGGTCGCGGGCATGACCTTCACGCTGATGGTTCGCTACTATGGGCCTGTGCGCAGCACCATGATCACCGCGCTGGTGCCCGGCCTGTCGGCCCTGGGCGCCGTGCTGTTCCTCGGCGAACCGCTGCACCTGAACCTGCTGCTGGGCCTGATGCTGGTGACCCTGGGCATCGCCTGGTCGGTGCGTGGGGTCGGCTCCGTGGCAAGCCCTTCGAAGGCGGGGACGGAGGTCAACCCACCCGCGCCCACCCCGGCGACGCCCGCACCGGCTGCTGACCGGAATGTGCCGTGATGCCGATGGGAATCCTGGCGATCGAATGTGGCGGGGATGCGCTGAGCCTGGCGCTGAGCCCCCCCACCGGCCAGGTGGACCACATCACCCTGCCGGGCGGTGCAGCGGTGTCCTCGCAACTGCTGCCCCAGGCACTGGCCCTGTTGAACCGACATGGCTTGCGGGTGGTGGATCTGCAGGCCATCGCCTTTGCCTGCGGACCAGGCTCCTTCACGGGCGTGCGCACCGCCTGTGCCGTGGCCCAGGGGCTGGCATGGGCGGCCGGCCGCCAACGCGGCCAGGCGCTGGCCTTGATCGCCATCGACAGCCTGATGATCGTGGCCGAAATGGCGCGCCGCCTGCAGGGCTGCGAGGATGTTCTTGTGGCGATCGACGCGCGCATGGGCGAGGTCTACTGCGGCCACTACCGCTGCGGTGGTGATCAAGTCTGGCAGCGCGACGGTGACGTGCAATTGATGGCGCCCGCGCAACTGCAGTTGCCACCCGGTGCCGTGCTGGCCGGCAATGCCCTGATCGTGCACCGGGACAGCCTGCACGCAGCCGGACTGCCGGTCGACACCCGACTGGCCATGGCGGCCCATGCCAGCGCAGCCCTGGCCCTGGCGCCAGCGCTGCTGGCGCGCGGCGAATCCCTCGCCCCTGAGGACGCTCACCCGCTGTACGTGCGCAACCGCGTCGCGCTCACCACCGCGGAGCGAGCCAGGGCATGAGCAGCGCACGGCCGTCCGAAGCTGCGATGGCCCCCAGGGGGGGGCAGCGAGTACGCGACAGCGACGAGCGTGGGGGCGGGCACATGAGCAGCGCACGGCCGCCCGAAGCTGCGATGGCCCCCAGG
>CAYNWR010000028.1:0-14129 GCA_964400915.1 uncultured Burkholderiaceae bacterium | reverse complement strand
GTGGCACAGGTGGCACAGGTGGCACAGGTGGCACAGGTGGCACAGGTGGCACAGGTGGCACAGGCGGCACGTCTACGGGAATCGGCTTTGCAGATGCCGCTCTCAATGTCGGTGGCAGCCCGACCGTCACAACAGTGCGGGCACTGCCTTTCCCAACGGCAACCATGCCCAGTTCCGGTTGTTCCAGCACGTCGTCACTTGTCGAGGTCAAGCTGAGCCTTCTGGGCAATTGGACGGTTGGACTCACAAGTGCTGCGAATTCCCTAACGTCAGCAACCAGCGCCACGGTCACCTGTGGCTCGTATTCGGCCAACCTGACCATCAACCCATCGGGGACAGCCGGCACCGGCGGTCTGACCGACGTCGTTTTGAGTGCGTCATCCCTGACGGTTGGCTCAAGCGCCAGCATCACTCTTTCACCGGTCCCATCGACCGCAACTTTGCCTGCTTGTGCTGTCAGCAGCCTGCCGAGTGTCCTGACCATTTCCGGCAATGTCATCACACTCAGTTCAGCGGCCAGCAGCTTGACGACGCCGACGCAACAAACAGTTGCGTGCGGAACCATTTCAAAGACAATTACAGTCAATCCGGCTGGTTCCATCGCAACGGCCACGACCCAAGTCATAACAGCTGCGGATGGCAAGGTCACCCTGCGCATCACCCTGAGCCGCCCAAACAGCGAGCAAACAGCCAATGCCATATCGACCATCTGGCTTGCTGCCAAGATTCCGCAGAACGCTTTCTTCTTCACGGATGATCTTTGGTTCTTCAGGACAGCACCGGGGTGGGCAAACTTGGTTTCACTCGACGCCGCGTCGGTAGCGTTTGTAAAGGATGACCCCGTCACAGCGAGCAAGATCATCGATCTCCCCATCGGCTTCACAAAGGCAGAGCTCGCGCCATTCAAGGTGGAGGTTCATCTGGGCTACACGGTCAACAACGGCAGCTTCAAGAACCTTGGGAAACTCTGGAGTGCGCTGGACTGATGATTGGGGACCGCCCGCTGCCAGTAGTAGCGGGTGGTGCCAAACCCATTTGGGGTGGGAGCGATCCCCGTGAGTCGAGGATCGCTCCTTTCTCCTCAGACCTTATAAAAGACGAGCGACACACTTAACACCCAATGGTGCAACGATGAAGTGGCGCCACCTCGTGCGTCGCAGGCACCCATCTGCATATAGAACGCGCCCATTTGGGCCGCTACTAGCCGTCCTACCAACGGCGAAGCCCACTCAACCAATTGGCGCGAGGCTAGTCGTTATTGCTGGGCAGCACCACCTGTCGTTTTCCGGACGCCAGCGTTCGGGCGCGGATAATGGGTCCCAGCACCCCGCCGCCATATGCTTCCCTGCCCGACTGAACCAATCGCTCAAAAAGAGCAAGAATTCCACAGCCCTCTGAACCATTTGAACCGCCCTGATCTCCATCCCTGGCGATCCGGACATGTTTGAGTGGAACAGGCGCATCTATTTCGGGCTGGGGAACGCAACTTACAAGCACAGAATGATAGTGCCGTCGACCAAAAGAACCCCCATCGCACCATTGAACCATGAGTGAACGCTCAGCTGGACTCTCATCTGCCGCCCACCTTCAATTCAAAGAAATTGAGGTGGTCAAGGGAGTTCGCCTGGAGTTTCTGAGGCAAACCCAATTGCTCCCTTTAGCGGCAAATGGTGTCGTCGAACAGGTGGCTGCGGCAGAACCCATTGACTACGCCGCTCTGGATTCATTGCGTCAATACTTTGGCCATGACCTGGCGGTCATCCCGGCCGATCGTGAGTGGCTGCTTGGAAACATCGAGCGGCTGTACGGACGGGGTGGCGAATTGGTTGATGGAGTTGCGACATACGACGATGGAACAGGGCTCGACGATTCAGGCCAGGAAGACGATCTCGATGCACTCAAGGCCCTTGCCGAGGACGCACCGGTTGTCCGCCTGGTCCAGAACACCTTGATTCGGGCGATCAACGCCCGTGCATCCGATGTGCACTTTGAAGTCACACAAAACGCATTCCGTATTCGGTTTCGCGTTGACGGTGTGCTGGTCGATGCAGAGTCGCCGTCTCGACGATTTCATTTGCCGACCATCTCGCATCTGAAGCTTCGGGCACGGATGAACATCGCGGAGCGGCGCCTGCCGCAAGACGGCCGCATGAAGATGGACCTGGGTGGCCGACAAGTGGACATGCGCGTGTCAACCATTCCGACCGTGCACGGAGAAAGCATGGTCATCCGCCTGCTGGACCAGGGACCCGGGTTGCTGGAACTGGAGTCGCTTGGGCTGGATGCCCACGCAAGCGCCTATTTTGAAACCGCCATCCGTCAGCCCCACGGAATGATTCTGGTCACCGGACCGACTGGCAGCGGAAAGACGAGCACCTTGTATGCAGCGCTGAGTCGCGTCAACGAACCTGCCAACAAGATCATCACGGTTGAAGACCCGGTTGAGTACCAGATCGAAGGCATCAATCAAATCCAGGTGAAGCCGCAGATCGATCTCAACTTTGCCAGCGCGCTGCGGTCGATCCTTCGCCAGGATCCCGACATCATCATGGTTGGCGAAATTCGGGACCGTGAGACGGCAGAAATCTCCATTCAGTCGGCGCTCACGGGGCACTTGGTTTTCTCGACACTGCACACCAATGATTCTTTTGGCGCGCCCCATCGATTGATGGACATGGGCGTCGAAAGCTACTTGATCGCCTCGTCCGTGGTCCTGATCGTTGCGCAACGCCTGGTTCGGATGATCTGCCCGCATTGCAAGGAATCTGTCGCACCGTCCGAAGCCGACTTGCTGTTCATGCAGCAGGAGGGCATCGATACCAGCGAGGTCCAAACCCTGTATCACGGACGAGGCTGTCAACACTGCGGGCAATCGGGGTACGTCGGCCGCACCGGCATTTATGAATTGCTTCCCATGAGTGGCGTGATCAAGGAAGCCATCATCAAGAAGCTGCCTGCCGAGGGCTTGCGCCATATTGCTGTTCAGCAAGGCGTACGGACGATGCGCGCGGATGGTCTGGCCAAGGTGATTGCCGGTGTGACCACCCTTGAAGAGTTGGCCCGTGTCACACGCAAGGAACTGAATTGAGGGCCAGGCCGTCAATCGGTGCGCTCAAGGGAGTGGCAACTGCCACCTCCGCAGGGGCCACGCCAGCGCGTGTCGAAACCGGCCTGGCCGAAAGCCCAGGGCGCACGCCGCCGTGGTGGCCGCGGCGCAATATTTCGATCAAGCACGTGCTGGCTCTGACGGAGCACCTGCACACCCTGCTGGAGGCGGGCCTTGCGCTTGATCGAGCGCTGCTCATCTGCATGAGCAGTGTGGACGACGCGAGGCTGAAGGACGTGCTGCAGTCCTTGGTCATCGATGTTGAAAAAGGCAACTCACTGGGCGCCGCGTTGGAGCGCCATCCACAGGCCTTCCCTCGCCTGTATGTGAACATGGTCCGTGCTGGCGAGGAGGGTGGTGTCTTGCCAGTCGTCCTGCAACGCCTCGTCGAGTTCTATACCCGGGCGATCGAATTCCGCTCCTTCCTGATCACCTCCTCCATCTACCCAGCGCTGCTCTTTGTTTTTGGATTGGCGGCGCTGCTGGGTCTGACCATTTTTGTCCTCCCCAAATTCGGTCAGATCTTTTCCGACATGCGCCAGCAACTGCCCTTGCCCGCCACCATCTTGATCGGCATTGGTGAATTCATGCGCCATTGGGGCTGGATCATCGCCCTGGCCCTGGTGGCGCTGTTTGCAGCAGTGATGGCCCTGCTGCGTCAGGAATACTGGCGTGAACAATGGCAACGCCTGCTGCTGAAGGTTCCCGTGTTGGGCCCCTTGCTGCTGAAGATTCAACTGGCCAGTGTCTGCCGAACCTGGGGAACTCTCATGGCCAGTGGTGTTCCAATCCTGACCGGATTGCGCATCGTCCGCGAACTGACGGATCACATTCCACTGCGGCGGGCGCTCGAGCGACTTGCCCGTGCGGTGCAGGAAGGGCGTGGTGTGTCCGCTCCCGTGCTGGCCGACGATTTCTTTCCGCGCCTGATGGGCCAATTGGCCACCGTCGGCGAGGAGGCAGGCTCTCTGGATGCCATGCTGGTCAAGTTGGCCGATCAATACGAACGAGACGTCCAGAAAGCGGCGCGCAATCTCGTGGCAATGTTCGAGCCCGCAATGATCCTGATCATGGGAGGCCTGATCGGCGCCATTGTGGTTTCGATGTTGAGTGCCATTTTTTCGATCAATGATTTGCCGTTATGAATCGCTGCACATTTCTTCGACCAAACATCATGCCTTCTATGCCCCGATCGCGGCAAAGCGGCTTCACCCTGATCGAGTTGCTGATCGTCATGGTGATCCTCGGTTTGCTGGCCTCACTTGTGGGCCCCAGGCTCTTTGGTCAGGTCGATGCGTCCAAGATCAAGACCGCGCGCGCCCAGATCGAAATGATCGGTGCGGCTCTGGACACTTACCGTCTGGATCTCTCTCGTTATCCGACAAATGAGCAAGGCATCGCCGTTCTCTGGGAAAAGCCTGCTGATGGTGAACTGGCACAACGCTGGCGCGGCCCCTATCTCAAGAAAAAGGTCGACAAGGATCCCTGGGGCAATGCCTACGTCTACAAGGCGCCAGGTGGTGCCAACCGTGATTACGACCTGTCGTCGCTTGGAGCCGATGGACGTGAGGGTGGCTCGGGCGACGACGCAGACATCAACAGTTGGGAGTGATGCACCCACCCCACGGGCGATCCCGCTTGATGCAAGCGGGGTTCACGCTGCTGGAGTTGATTCTGGTGCTGTTCATCGTCGGCTTGGGCAGTTTGCTCGCGGTTGCGTCGCTGGATCGGATTGCTGTTGGCGCCGGTGAACGCCAATGGTCGGATCGCACCTGGCAATCCCTCAAGCGCCTGCGCCAGCACGCTGTGACCCAAGGCGAAATTGTTCAAGCCACCCTCGATGTGGAGGGCGGGACATTGATTGCCGTGATGGGGTCCACTGCTGTCGATGTGCGCCTTGATTTGCCGGAGGGATTTCGGTTTGCACCTGGAAGCGACGCTGCGCAGGAGGCAGCGAGTGGTCCGATTGCGTTGCGTTTCTATCCCGACGGCAGCGCGCAGTCGCAGCGGTTCGCGCTGCACATGCCTTCGGGCGCAAGCCAATTGTTTGCGATCAGCGGGCTGTCCGGACGAATCTGGCGGGGCGAATTCGATGCGGCCGAGCGTTGAAGCGGCATTGCGGCATCACCGACGCGCGCGCGGCTTCACTTTGCTGGAAGTCCTTGTTGCCATGGCGCTGCTGGGTGCGGGCGCCGCACTGGTCTACGCATCCGTTGGCGCGGCGACGCGCCTGGCAGGGCGCATGGACGTGCATGAGGCGGCAACCGCACTTGCGCGCGCCAAACTCGACGAGGTACTGGCCCACCCAGAGTTCGCCCTGGCCGACGATGAACGCAGCGACGACTATGCAGGGCACACCTTTGGATTTCGCCTGAGCACCCGGCCGGCGTCCTGGATCGCCCCGCGTCAACTGGAACGCATACGCGATCGGGTGAACTTTGACCTGGAGGAGGTGCTGGTCGAGGTGTTCTGGGGTGAAGGTGACAGACGCCAGTCCTACGAATTGCGCACCCTGCGCTATCGCCTTCGTGCCAACCCTGGTCCGGGTGCCGCGCCCGCGGGGGCATCACGAGCGGCTTCGGCGCCAAACACCCTGCGCGGCGCCGAGGCCGGCTTGGGAACCGTGCGGTGAAAGAGATGTCCGGTCCTCCTCGTGCGCGGCATCGGGTGGCGGGGTTCACCTTGATCGAGTTGCTCGTGGCATTGGCGGTGTCGGCGTTGGTGGCGCTGATCGGGTCGGCACTGGTCTCCCAGGTTCTGAACCACTTCAGCCGATCCGAGCATCGCCTGGCCACATTTGAACTGCGCCGCGGCTTCGAGCGTGTGGCGCGCCACGAATGGCGTCACCGCGGGTCGGTGTTCAGTGGGTCCGCCCATGCCGTTCTTTTTGAGACTTCCAGCACTGCATCGGATCGCAGCGAGCTTCATGTGGCGCAAGTTAGCTATCACTGTGATAGCGGATTGAGTGGTTGGTCTCTTGTTCGTGAGTTGCGCTCGCTGCCTGCCAGCCGCTTCGCTGGCCCCACTTCCGCTGGTCCATCGAGCCCTGCCGCCACGGGTGCAAGGGCAGGCACGGCCAGCCCAGCAAGCGCCACGCCGGAGCCCGCCGCGGTGACCATCACCGAACGTGAAGTCGTCGCTGACGGGCTGAGCCTGTGCCGGTTTTCTTACCTTGAACTCAAGCCCGATCGGAACGGCAAAATGGTGTCCCGTTGGGTCGAGGCGTGGCCCGAAAGTGTGCAGCCTCCGGGCATTCTTCGGATCGAAATCGAAGACACCCGAGTCCCGCGGATGCCCGCCATGGTGTTTGAGGCCTTGCGTCGCATGGAGGCGGCCGCATGAAGGGTCGAACAGACAGGCATGCCCTGCGAAACCCCGCGCTGCGTGAGCGTGGCTACATCCTGCTGTTCACCCTTGGAGCCCTGGCCTTGGCGGCCGCCTTGTTGGCAGGCATCGGGCCAAGCTTGCGTTTGGATGCCCAATGGGTGGGCATCGAACGGGAGCGGCAAGGACAGGAATACCTGCTGCGCGCCTGTGTTCATCGAAGCATGGCGCAGTTGACCGTGACGCCGCTGCTCAAGCAGGCGCAGGCGGTGCAACCGAGCAGCGACCTGACGACCAGGGATCTTTGGGAACCTGGGCCAATCCCGCAGGAATTCGAGCTGGGGGGACGCCGCCTGCAGGTCCAGATCCTGGACGCGGGTGGCCTGCCTGATGCCAACCTGTTGACGCGCGACGAATGGGCACGGCTGTTCGTGGCGGCGCGGCTCACCACGCCCCAGGCGTCGGGCGCCGTGGCAGACGCCCTCATGCAGACCCGCGCCCGGGTGACTGCTGTGACCGGAGCGGGCTTTGGCACCTTCGAGGAGATGGCGCTGCCGCGCGACTGGATCGAAGGTGATGTGCAAACGGGTCGAGCAGCGTTGAGCGAGTACCTGAGCCTCGGGACAGGATTGAAACAGTTGGAATGGAACCAATCGGCCCTGATCATGTTCCATGTATTGGGTGGTGCGTCGGAATCACAACTTCGACGCATCGAAGCCTTGCGAGCCAGCGCATCACCGCCGACGCCCGAACAAATCAGGCAGGCGCTGGCGGGCTTGTCGGGCAACATCCAGTCGGGGGCTTCGCGAGCGGTTCGTGTGCGTTGCCGTCTTTTGCCACTCGATGGCGTGCATCGTTCGGGCGACAATATCCAGTTGACGGCCGATCTGCTCGGATACCCTGGGCCTCTGCAGTTGCTGGGTCAGCGCATGGATTACGTCGCGCGTGTGGCCGATGGGGATGCCCCTCGTTGAAGAACCGACCCAAAACATGACAAGACCCGAGTCGCTGGGGCAACCCGACCCTCACCAACAGAACATGAAAGAAGCCTCGCCCGCGACGCCCACTGCGCACCAGCATTGGCTGCTGTTGCTTGCGCCTCAGGGCTTCCAGGCGCTTGAGCTTCGGCGTGGGCTTCTGGGGTGGGCCTGTGGGCGCGAGCATCGTGTGGTGATCGATCCGGCCCACGATCTCGTGGCGCAACTCGAGCGCGCGGCAGCGGCGCTTGTCAAAGTGTGGAAACCGCGCGGACGTGTCGAGGCTTCGGTGGTGCTGGCGCCCGATGTGCTGGGTGCCGTGCTGGCAAACGCACCAAACGCTGGCAACAAGGCCGCCGCACGTGAACGCGACGCGCTGGCTTCGGCGCTGCCGTTTGCCGCTGGCGACCTGCGCCTGTCCGAAGCAATGTCATTGCGCACCGGCGAGGGTGCGGACGCTCAAAACGTCTGGCAGGCCCTGTGGATGCACGCCGATTGGCAACTGGCGATACGCCAGACCTTTGCGGCCGTCGGCGTGGATGTGCAGGAGCTGTTCGCGCGAGCACAAATGCATCTCCCGGCGCTGCGCCTGTCGGGCAAGGCCAACGGCCGTCTGAGTGCGCTGGTGGAGACCGACGAGAGCTTCCGTGGTGTGTACCTGCACGTCTACGACGCGGGTGGCGCCATCGTGAGAACGACGTGTGTCGCGGCCTCAGATCCGTCTGCCGCGGGCGAACAAATCCGTCGCGAACTGGAAGCGCTGGTCGCGCGACTGAGCCTGGGGCGCCAAACCCATCACCTGCTGGTTTCCCCGCAAGCGCGTGCGCGTGTGATGTTGGCGCCAGTGGCAGGCTTCGCCGAGCAGACACCGCATCTGCACGCGGTGAACAAGGCCTTGCTGGCGCTGTGGCGCTCCCGCGCCGAAGGCATCGTGATTCAAGAGCGCTGGCCGCGCCTGCAAAAGCGCTTGCAGGCGGCCAGCCTGGTACTGGGTGCGCTGGGCATCTGCGCATATGGCGCGATGATCTGGCACGGGCGACAGCTCGATCTGGACATCGACCGCCTGCAGGCCGCTGAGCGCAAGAACCGCCCCAAAGTGCAAGCGGTCCATCGGCAGCGCGAACAGAGCCTGTTCATGTCGGCGATGGTCGAATCGCACAAGCAGGTCTCGGCGAACCCAAGGGCACAAGCCATCGACGCCGTGGGTGAGATGGCCGCGCGCATCCCCCCGGCCGCGACGGTGCTGTGGACGCGCTCAACACCCGATTCCCTCGCGGCAGCCGGCGTGCTGTCACGGCGCGACACCCCGTTCCCCGATCAGTTTTCATTGCCCGGGTTTGCGCGTGTCCAAGCGCCGCCGGCGCCAGATTTCGTGGCCACACAAAAACTGCCTTTCGCGGTCTCCTTCAAGCGGGTTGAACCGCCAGCGCCGGCCACTTCTTCGGCCCTGGCCGGGCCCACTGGCGCGCAGACCGGGGCCACCCAGGCCTCGGCGATGAGCGCTGCACCGCAGGCGCCGGGGGCAAAACCATGATGCGCGATTGGATCCGTCTGCGGCGGGCACAGGGGTACAAGCCGTTTCTGTACCCGGTGCTGGTGATGCTGCTCATCGCAGTGCTGTTCGACCAGGACCTGGGCAGGTACCTGGAGCGGCGTGACGAGCACGCGCGCTTGCAGCTGGCTGCCGAGGCGGCCGATGAAACCCTGGCCCAGGAGGCGCGAATCAAGGCTGCGCACCTCAGCCTGTCACCTGCGTTCAATGCGACGGTCCTGCGCACGTTTGTAGCGCCCGGCGCCGACATCGCCCGCGGCAACCTTCAGACGCAGCTGCAATCGATGATGCAGATCCTTTACTTTGATGGCGTCTCTTTTGCGCCCGTCGATCTGGAGGCGAGCGGTGCCAAAGGCAAGGTGGCGCTGGATGCCCAGTTCTTCGGCGTGCCGCAACAACTGCCGCGTCTGGCCGAGCAACTGCGCAGCGCCGCCAAGGACATCCAGGTCGAATCGATGGAAATCAAGGTGGTGCCCGACACGTCGCGCGGCGGGCAACAACTGGAGATCAAGGCCCGTTTCGTTGCCCCCTACATGCTCGACCGTGACATCGAGCGCGCGACGCAGCCCCTTGCCCCTGCGAGTTCTCCTTCCGCAGCGAAGCCTGCTCCGGCGGCCAACAACAAGCGTTCAACCGGCGCCTGATACCCATGAAACAAACAAGCCAGTCCAGTCGTCGTTCGCCCCCTGATCAGAAGAACGGGAGCGACGCCAGATCGTGTGGGCGCCAGCACCCCATTGCGCTGGCCTGTTGTGTATTGTTGGCAGGCTTGGCCATTTGCGGCCATGCCCACGCCCAACAGACGCTGATCAACCCATTTACCCGGCAGCCCATCACCATACCGGCACCCGCTGCTGCGCCAGCAGCAGCGCCGGCGAGTCGCACTGCGCCTGCGGCAGCACCCGCGAGTCCCACGGCGCCCTCGGCAGCTCCGGCCACAAGCCCTGCCGCACCCGCCCCGCAGGCGTCATCGGCGCCTGCCCCGGCGGCAGCCAACACACCACCGGCCGCGCAGCCTTTGGCGTCCACGGCGGCGCCGGGTGCCGGGTTGCAGGCCCCGTCAGCAACCGGCCCCAACCTGGCCGCGATCCCAACGCAAGGCGTCACCCTCCGGTTTGACAATGCAGATGTCTACGAGGTGCTGCAGGCCGTGCTGGGCGATATCCTCAAGTTGGACTATGTGATCGATCCTTCGGTGCAAGGGCGCATCACGCTCAAGAGCTCGCAGGCGGTCAACCAGGCCGACATCTACAGCGTGCTGGAGGCCGCACTGGCAACGGTCAACATCTCGATCGTGCGCAACGGCAACATGCACAAAGTGGTGCGCGACGCCAATGCCGTGCGCGAACGCCTGGCCAGCGAAGGCATCGGCGCCGCCTCCCCGGTGATGCAGATCATCCCGGTGCGATTCGTGCAGGCCAACCAATTGGTCAACACACTGCGCAATTTCATTGGCACGCAGGCCGCCATCACCAGCGATCCCACCAACCGGTATCTGATCGTTGCCGATCGTTCGGGCAATGTCGACAAGATCCTGGAGATGGTGAAGACGCTGGATGTGGATTACCTCAGCCATGTCCACATCCGCCTGTTGCCGGTGCATTCATCCGATCCGGCCGATGTCGCACGCGAACTGGACGCCTTGTTCAAGAGCTCGGGCCTGTTCAACTGGACGGGCACCGAGGCCATCAAGATTCACACCCTGCCCATTCCGCGCCTGGGTGCGGTGCTGGTGGGTGCTTCCAATCAGCGCCTGGTGGAGGCGGCCGAGCAGTGGGTGAAGGCCCTGGATTCGGCGCCACGCAATGGCCTGGCTGCGTTTGTGCATGTCCATCCGGTTGCCAATGGCAGCGCCACACGCCTGGCCGAGTTGTTGCAGCAGGTGTTCACGGGCACGTCGTCTGGCGCCACAGGCGCGAGCACAACCACGGGCCAGACCCGTCCTGCCGGGGCGCCCGCAACGACCACGACCACCACCAGCGGTGGGGTGGGCTCGTCCACCAGCAACCAGCCCACCACCACCATCTCGAGGGGCAATGTGCCGACTGCCCAGGGCGTGACGGGCGGCGGGCCCGGCCTGGGGGGGCAAATCCAGATCATTCCGGACGAGTTCACCAATTCGCTCATCATTCGCGCGTCGGCGGCCGACTACCAGCAACTCAAGCGCGTGATCGACCGGCTGGACACAGTGCCCCGGCAGGTGTTGATCCAGGTGATGGTGGCCGAAGTCTCGCTCAACGACACCCTGCAATATGGGGTCGAATGGTGGGTTCGCCAGCGGGCCTCCAACAACGGACGCAGCTGGACGGGCATGTGGGGCCTGGACGGCTCGATCCGTCCGCCGACCACGGGCCAGGTCACCGGAACCGGCAGTGGACTGAACTACACGATCCTCAATGGTGCGGGCCAGGTCATCGGTTTGCTGAACCTGCTGGGCAAGGACACCAACGTCAATGTGCTGTCGGCCCCCCACGTGCTGGCCAGCGATGGCAAGCTGG
Source organism: uncultured Burkholderiaceae bacterium (assembly GCA_964400915.1). GTDB lineage: Bacteria > Pseudomonadota > Gammaproteobacteria > Burkholderiales > Burkholderiaceae_C > CAYNWR01. The sequence goes on along the minus strand of CAYNWR010000028.1, from coordinate 2,672 downwards.
CCAAGATTGAGGTCGGCAACGACGAGCCGGTGATCACCCAGACGGTTTCGACACCCACCACCAACACCGGCACCCTGACGACCTCCAACGCCGTGCAATACCGGCCCACCGGCATCTTGCTGGAGGTCAAGCCCAACATCTCGGCCTCGGGCCTGGTGACGATGAACATCTCGCAGGAGGTCTCCAGCCGCGCGGGTTCCGTGTCGGTCGGAGGCTCCGAATACCCCAATTTCTCCAAGCGCAAGGTTGCCACCGACGTGACGGTGGAGGAGGGCAAGTCGATCGTGATCGCCGGCCTGATCCAGGACCGGGGGGAGGGTGGCGTCACCGGAGTGCCGGGCTTGAAGGACATTCCCTTGTTCGGCGCCTTGTTCGGCACCACCAACAAGCAACGCAACAAGACCGAACTCATCATGACGATCACGCCCTACATCGTGAAGACACGCGATGAGGGCGAGCGCCTCACGCGCGCCTTTCAGGACAGCCTGGGCGAGCTCAAGGAGCGCATCGGCAGCGACAAGATGTCGATCGAGTTGCGTCAGCCGGCGCTGCAGCGCACACCGACAGAAGCGACGCGACCCGCACCGTGATGCGCCGGTGGGGCGCTGGGTTGGCGCCAGCGCTGTGCATCACAAGGCCCGCTGGATGATGATCTTCTGCACGTCGCTGGTGCCCTCGTAGATCTGGCACACCCGCACATCGCGCCAGATGCGCTCCACGGGGAAATCGCTCACGTAGCCATAGCCGCCCAGGGTCTGGATCGCCGCGCTGCAGACCGCCTCGGCGGTTTCGCTGGCAAACAGCTTGGCCATGGCCGCCTCCTTCAGGCAAGGCCTGTCCGCGTCGCGCAGGCTTGCCGCGTGCCAGATGAGCTGGCGCGCCGCTTCCAGGCGCGTGGCGCACTCCGCCAGGCGAAAGCCGACGGCCTGGTGATCAAAGATGGCCTGGCCGAAGCTTTGCCGCTCGCGGGCGTAGCGCACGGCCACGTCCAGCGCGCTGCGCGCCATGCCCACGCTCTGCGCAGCGATGCCGATGCGCCCGCCCTCCAGTGCCGACAGCGCGATGCGATAGCCCTCGCCTTCCTGGCCGATGCGGTTCTCAATCGGGATGCGGCAGTCTTCCAGGGCGATCTGCGCGGTGTCGCTGCTGTGTTGCCCCACCTTGTCTTCGAGTCGGGCCACCCGGTAGCCCGGTGTGTCGGTGGGAACCAGAAACGCGCTCATGCCGCGTTTGCCCGCAGCAGCGTCGGTCACGGCGATGACGATGGCCACGTGGCCGTTATGTCCGCTGGTGATGAACTGCTTGACCCCATTGAGCACGTAGGCGTCGGCGTCGCGGCGCGCCGTGGTGCGCAAGGCAGCGGCGTCGCTGCCGACATGGGGTTCGGTCAGACAGAACGCTCCCAGCCATTCGCCACGGGACAGGCGCGTCAGCCAATCGCGCTGTTGCGTGGTATTGCCATAGCGCATCAGGATGGCATTGACTGGGCAGTTGGTGACACTGATGGCGGTGCTGGTACCCCCATCACCGGCAGCGATCTCCTCGAGCACGAGCGCCAGGCTCATGTAGTCCAGGCCCGCACCGCCCAGGTGTTCGGGCACGCAGATGCCGTAGGCACCCAATTGCGCCAGACCCCGGTGCGCTTCGCGCGGGAAGTGGTGTTCACGGTCCCAGCGTGGCGCGTTCGGCCACAACTGCTCCTGGGCGAATGCACGCACCGCATCACGGATCATTTCCTGGTCGGACGTCAAGAGCATGTCAAAGGCCTTCAAGCAGCAAGATTTGAATCAAATGAACCCGTAGCGAGCATCAAACAACAATAGTTAGCTATATAAAAAATAGCATTCAAATCAATTCGACCGCGACGGCGGTGGCCTCGCCACCGCCAATGCACAAGGTGGCGACGCCGCGGCGCTTGCCGCGCGACTGCAGAGCATGAATCAAGGTGACCATGATGCGGGCACCGCTGGCGCCAATCGGATGACCCAGCGCACAGGCGCCGCCGTGCACGTTGACCACATCGTGGCTGATGCCCAGATCGTGCATCAGCGCCATGGGCACCACCGCAAAGGCTTCGTTCACTTCCCACAGATCGACGTCCGCAGCGGTCCAACCCACCTTGGCCAGCAGCTTCTGGGTTGCTCCCACTGGGGCCGTGGTGAACCAGCCTGGCTCCTGGGCGTGCATGGCATGGGCGACGATGCGGGCAATGGGCTTGCACCCCAGTTGCGAAGCGCTGGAGGCGCTCATCATCACCAGTGCCGCCGCGCCATCGTTGATGGAGGAGCTGGAGGCGGCGGTGATCGTCCCGTCCTTCTTGAACGCCGGCTTCAGCGTGGCGATCTTGTCCAGCTTCACCTTGCCTGGCCCTTCGTCGATGCGGATCACGCGTTCGCCTGCGCGATCCTTGACCACAACAGGGGTGATTTCCCTGGCGAAGGCGCCAGATTCGGTGGCGGCCTTGGCGCGCTGCACAGAGGTGGTGGCGAAGGCGTCCTGCTGAGCGCGCGTGAACTGGTACTTGGCGGCGCAGTCCTCGCCAAAGGTACCCATCGAACGGCCGGGCTCGTAGGCATCCTCAAGCCCATCAAGCATCATGTGGTCAAAGATGCGATCGTGTCCCATGCGGTAACCCGCCCGTCCCTTGAGCATGAGGTAGGGCGCATTGGTCA
>CAYNWR010000027.1:0-14153 GCA_964400915.1 uncultured Burkholderiaceae bacterium | reverse complement strand
CCTGGATCGTGGGGTAGACCACCTCTGGCAGGGACGACAGCGGCAACACACGCCAGGCGAGCACACCGGCGATGAGGATGGCCACCATCAGCAGCGTGGTGGCGACCGGCCGCAGGATGAAGGGACGCGAAATGTTCATGCGGGCCGTGCCCTAGCCGCCCGAGGACTGCATCTGCCGCCGACGCTCGCGCAGGCGCTCGATGAAGACGCGCCGCTCGTCGGGTGTGCCCTTGAGAAAGCGCTCCTGGGCATCGGCTGGGAGCCGGTCCAGCCAGGGCGGGCGGGCTGTGCCGTCCAGCCAGGCCTGAGGGATGGGCGGGTCGGCAGCGCCGGTGCCGGTGCCGCTGCGGCCCCCGGTTGCCGCATCGGACCGCGCCCCCGGCGCTGCGGCAGGCCCAGAGGTCGATCCAGCCGATGGTTTGGATTGATTTGGGCCGTCTGCGGTCATCGCATCTCGCTGAATTGCTCCTGTTTTAGGAGTATCGCCAGACACTTTGGGTCTGGACGCCGGTGCGGCCGCAGCCGGCGCTGCACCCGATGCACCAGGCGCCGGGCCTGCCGGCGCAGCACCCGATGGCGGGCGGCGGCGACCCGCCTCGCCCGGCCTCGGTGGCGGCGTGACGACATCGACCTTGGAGCCCTCGCGCAGGCGGTCGGCACCATCGGTGACGACACGCTCGCCCGCCTCCAGCTCCCCCTGCACGCCCACCCAGTCGCCGTCGGCAACACCCAGGCGCACCCGACGCACGGTGACGGTGCTGTCCTCCTTGACGACGTACACGAAGGTGCCGATGGCTCCGCGTTGCACGGCCGCACTGGGCACGGCGGTGACGTTTTCCTGCGTGTCGATCTGCAGGCGGATGTTGACGAACTGATTGGGGTAGAGCGCGCCATCGGCGTTGGCAAATTCGGCCTTGACCTTGATCGTGCCCGTCGCGGCGTCGATGCTGTTGTCGGTGGTGGACACCTTGCCGGTGGCCAGGCGCTGGCGCATCTCGCGGTCCCAGGCTTCCACCGTGAGCGTTTCGCGCGCGCGCAGCTTGCGATGGATGGCTGGGAGCTGCGCCTCGGGAATACCAAAGACGACATGGATCGGCTGGGTCTGGGTGATGGTGACAAGCCCCGAGGCATCGCTGGCGCGCACGATGCTGCCCAGCTCGGCCGTCTTGAGGCCCAGGCGCCCGCTGATGGGGGCTGTGACCTTGGTGTAGGACAGTTGCAGCCGCGCGCTGTCGACGCTGGCCTCGTCGGCCTTCACGGTGCCCTGCAGCTGATTCACGAGTGCATCCTGTGTGTCCACCTGCTGGCGGGCGATGGAGTCCTTGGCCAGCAGATCGCGGTAGCGTTGCAGGTCCAGCTGGGCATTGCGCAGTTGCGCCTGGTCGCGCGCCAATTGGGCCTGCGCCTGGGCCAGCGCCACTTCGAAACTGCGCGGATCGATCTCGGCCAGCAAGGCCCCGGCGCGCACGGTGTCGCCTTCCTTGAAGCGGATGGCACGCAACTCGCCATCGACACGGGGGCGCACCACCGCCGTGTTGAGTGCGCTGATGTTGCCGATGGCCGGCAAGATCACCCGGATGTCCTGCACACGCACGACGCCCACCGTGACGGGCTGCACACGGCTGCCCGCGCCGAAGCGACGCCCACCCGCGCCCGCACCCGACGCACCGGAGGCCGGGGCCGATGCAGCCACCGCTGCGGACGAAGCCCCCGACGCCGCCGTTGTCGTGGCGCCGGCCGGGCCACCACGGGCCGGGTGCTGCTGCCACCACCAATAACCGCCACCCGCTGCAGCGCCAAGCAGCAACAGGCCAAGAAGGAGGGAACTTCGGGCCTTGCCGGCCATTCGATCAGGGATGTCGGAAGTCATGTCGGGTGTGATGGTGCGTGGGGCGGCCAAACCTGCGGGCGACGGATGTTGCGCCAACGCGTGCTTGCGATGCCCATGGGATGTTACGGGCGCTTGCCCGGTGCTGTTGCGGCGCCTGCTCGGGTTTACCCATCTTTACCCGGCCGGGCGTGTCCGTTTGCACCATGGGATGATGGTTGGACCATGAGCCGATCCGCCCCCTCCAATCCCCTGAACCGCAGCCTGGCCGATGGTGTGCGCAAGGTGGGATTCCGCAAGTGGTACGAGCGCGAGCTGTTGTCAAGCCACGCCCACATGGTGCTGGCCTTCCTGTGCTGCATCGCAGTCATGGGCATCCTGGAAGCGTTCAGTTTCGTCACGGCGGGTGAACGCCTGCTCGATGTCGCGATGTTCATCTTCAGCGCCGCGCTGGGGGTTTGGGCGCTGCGGCGCTACCTGTACCTGCTCATGCATGCCGAAGCGGTGGCCAACCAGGCCGTCTGTCCGAAGTGTGGAGCCTACGGGCTGTTCAACCTGCTGAGCGAGGACCGCCCCGCGCAGAGGATTCACGTGCGCTGCCGCAAGTGCAACACCGAGTGGGATATCGAACACGGATGAACCCAGGCCGCGCTGGCCCTTGCGGCTGGGCACAGCACCAGCACGAGCACGAGCAGACGCTGCGTTCTTGATGCCTTCACGTCGGGCCCTGCGCAGCGCCGGGTTGCAACGCCAGCGTCGCCAGCGCCAGTGCGCCCCAGTCGGCCACGTCGCGGCCCAAGCCGGCAGGCACCAGCGAACAAGCCTGTGTCAGGGCCGGGATGCGGCCTTCGATTTCGCGGCGCAGCAGCGGCAGCGCCAGGTCGGCCAATCCCCAGAACACGCTGCCGCCGATGGCGACGCGCTGCAGGTCCAGGGTGGTGACGACGTTGTAGATGGCGCGCCCCAGGATCACGCACATGCGCTCGATGTGCTGGCGTGCCGACGCATCACCTGCCAGGGCCTGCTGGGCGAGGGCGGGAGCGTCCAGGCCCGCGATGGCCGCGAAGTGGCTGCCGCTGGTGAGGGCTTCGACGTCGCCGCGGTTGCCGCAGCCACACAGCGGCGCCCGGTCGGCATCCGGGTCATCGCTGACGATCATGTGCCCGCCGTGACCGGCGTTGCCGTTCTTGCCGCGCAAGGCGCGTCCGTCGACGCACAGACCCATGCCGATGCCCGTGCTCCAGGTGACGTAGGCGCAGTGATCCAGGCCGCGCAAGGCGCCCCAGCGGCGTTCTGCCTCCAGGGCAGCGATGCAATCGTTTTCGATGCGCAGGCGCGCGAAGCGGGACGCCAGGGGCGCCTGCAGAGGAATGCGGGTCCAGTCGTTGTCTGGCCCACCTCCGTTGGGTGACAGGCCACCACAGATGTTGGGTGCAGCCAGTTCGATGCGGCCCTGGCTGTCCGCAACAAAAGGGCCGCAACTGGAGACACCGGCGGTGGTCACCGTGTCAGGGGGCACCTGTGCCTCCAGGCATGCCAGGTCGAGCAGTTGCAGGATCTGCTGTGCGAGCACGGGTTGCTTGCCGCTCTTGATGGTGGGCGCGGTCTGGCGCGCGATCGGGCGGTCGTGGCCGGAGGGCGCAATGCTCACGGCGATCTTGGTGCCGCCGATGTCGATGCAGGCGCGGTGCGTCAAAGAATCTTCTCGATCAGCAGGAACAGGACACTGAGCAGCACCGTGCTGGCCAGTGGGATGGACCAGTCGCGCCCGAAGAGCCTGAAGTTCAGGTCGCCCGGCAGGCGCCCAAAACCCAGGCGAGTGAGAAACGGGCGCAGCCACTGAATGAGCATCAGCGCCAGAAAGGTGACAAGCAGCCAGCGCAGCATGGGTGCCCTACAGCGTGTGGGTTCGGTCGCCCAGGCGGAAGCCGACCGAGGACCACCAGGGCCCCCGCGACAGTGCCAGGACCTTGAACAGCTCGCCCATTTCGTGTTCGAGCATCAATTTGACGGTCAGCGAGCGCTGAACATGATCTTCTTGCTCTATAAAAGATAGCAAGTGGCAGTTCATGAGAAACCGCGCCTGGCTGGTATAGCCCAACACCTCGAACCCGGCGTCCTGCGCGGTCAGCGCCACACCGGTGAAGTCGACGTGGGCGGTCAAGTCCTGCAACCCGGGCGATTGAAGCCAGTCGCCCCCGGCGCGGTGCGCACGATGCGCCATCAAGGTGCCCATGTGTCGCTGGGGATGGTAGTACTCGCTCTGAGGAAAACCATAGTCGATGAAGAACGCGGCCCCGCGTTGCAGGTGCCGCCCCAGGGTGCGGATGAAGGCTTGGGCCTGCGGATGGATCTCGGTCTCAAAATCGTGATCCCCAGCGGGCTCCTGCGGGGGTCGCAGATCGGTCGGCTGCAGCGCACGGTGCAACGCACCTGCGGCGTCAAGGGCCACGCCGACCTCGTGCCAGACACCGCGCACGCGTGCCAGCAGCTTGACCGGCATGGCATCGAGCACCTCATTGCCGACCACAACACCTTCGATGGCCGCTGGCAGGTGCTCGTGCCATTGCACGAGCCCCGGGCGCTGCCGCAAGTGCTCGTGCAGCGCGTGCTCCTGCGCAGCACGCAAGGCACCCGACACCTCAACGATGTGATAGGCCGTGCAGCGCTCACCCAATGCATCCAGCAATTGGCGGGCCAATGCACCGCTGCCCGCGCCAAACTCCCAGATGGCACGGGTCGAGGTCTGTTCAAACGCATCATCGACGGCCACCGCCAGTGCCCGGCCGAAGCTTGCCGACAGCTCGGGTCCGGTGACGAAGTCGCTGCCCGATTCGGGCATGTGTCCCAACACACGGGCGCTGCGCATGTAGTAGCCGTCGTGTGGGTCGTACAGGGCCATGCCCATGAATCGGTCGAATGGGAGGAAGCCGCCGGCTTCGGCAATGGCAGCGCCCATGCGCTGCACCAGGCTGGTTTCCGGGCGGCCCGTGGCGGCCGCTGAGGCGGAGCTTGTGTCCATGGGCCCGGGCCCAGCGGATGCCTTCGCTACACTGGCGCCCGCCAGGGGGCTTGCGCCGCTTCGGTCAGACTCGGCAGCGGTCAGATGGAGGGAACTGGAGCTCACCACTGGATTGTCGCCGCGCCGCCGCCCACGCCATGTTCACCTGTCCAAATCCTGAACTGCATCCATGACGCTTCCCGATTCCCGTCCGACGGTGCTGGTCACCGGCGCCGCGCGCCGCCTGGGCCGATTCATCGCACTGGCCCTGGCTGGCGCGGGTTGGCGGGTCGCGGTGCATCACCGCTCGTCGCCGCTGGAGGCGCAGGCCTGCGCTCAAGATTGCTCGAGCCTGACACCCGGGGCCTTCGTGTGGGCTGGTGATCTCGCGCGGCCGGAAACGCCAGCTCAAGCCGTGGCGGCCTGCCTGGCGGCATGGGGGCGCCTGGATGCGGTGATCAACAGCGCATCGCGCTTCGAATTCGATTCGCCGCTGGATGTCGACGCACAGGGGCTGGATGAGCACCTGCGGGCCAACACGACCGCACCCCTGCTGCTGGCGCAGGCCTTGCACCGCCACGCCCAGGCGCGGTCTGCCGGCGTGATCGGGCCAGCCGCGGTGGTGGTGAATGTGCTGGATCAGAAGTTGTGGAACCCCAATCCGGATTTTTTCAGCTACACACTGTCCAAGGTGGCCCTGGCCGGTGCGGGAACCTTGATGGCACAGGCCTTGGCGCCGCATGTTCGGGTGGTGGGGGTCGCGCCAGGGCTTACGCTGCCCAGCGCGACCATGAGCGAGGCCGAATTCGCGGCGCTGCACCGACTGTCGCCGCTGGGGCGCTCGTCTACCCCCGAGGACGTGGTGTCGGCGGTTCGTTTTGCACTGGACAACCCGTCGATCACCGGCGCCAACATCCTCGTGGACGGCGGCCAGCATCTGATGCGCTTTGAGCGCGACTTTTCGGTGATGGCCGAGCAGACTGTGGATACCAACGCGAAGGCAGCGCCATCGGCCACGGTTCCTGCTGCGAAGCATTCGATGGCTGACACCAGCGCCCAGACGCCGACAAGCGGAAGGCAGGTGCTGGAGATCACCGGGCTGCGCTTTGACGCCAACCTGGGCATCCTGGAACACGAACTGCGGGCCCCGCAGCCCATTCAGGTGGACGCGCAGCTGCACCTGGGCCAGCAGAACCTGCTGCCGCAGGGCGACAACATCCATCACGTGCGCGACTACCGAAAAGTGCGCCAGCTCATCATTCAGGAATGCACGCGCGAGCACACCAACCTTTTGGAAACCCTGATCGGCAAGCTGAGCCTGCGCCTTCTGGGCCTGCCCGGGGTGCTGGGCGTGCGGCTGCGCGTGGCCAAGCTGGCGATCTTTGACGATTGCGAAGTGGCCATTCGGATGGAGGCCGGGCAGTGGTGAGAGAGCTGGGCTTTGGCCCACGCACATTTCGCTGAGGCGCAAACGCCCGACTTGGGAAAGCCCCTTCTTTGGTTCAAAGGTGAACGGTTCGATGACATTTTCTGAACGGGCGCGCGAAATCTGAACCGGCGCGCGAAAGTCGGCCCGTATGCTCCCAGTGCACGGCTTTGTGAACGGATGCCTGCAATTGCCTGACAATCGGAACCATGACCGTGGATGGGGCCTCTTCCTCTCGAACCGAGCAGCGTGCCGCGCGCGAGACGCACAAGCTCGAAAAGCGCCTGTGCCGCCTCATGGGGCAGGCCATCGTCGACTACCGGATGATCGAGGCGGGCGACCGGGTGATGGTCTGCCTGTCGGGCGGCAAGGACAGCTATGGCCTGCTGGACATCCTGCTGAAGATGCGTGCGCGTGCGCCGATCGATTTCGAGCTGGTGGCTGTCAACCTGGATCAAAAGCAGCCGGGCTTTCCCGATCACATCCTGCCCGAGTACCTGCGTGGTGTGGGTATTCCCTTTCACATCGAGACGCAGGACACCTATTCGATCGTCAAGTCCAAGATTGCGGAGGGCAAGACGATGTGCAGCCTGTGCAGCCGGCTGCGGCGGGGGATCCTTTACCGCGTGGCGACCGAACTGGGCGCCACCAAGATTGCCCTGGGCCATCACCGCGACGACATGCTGCAGACCGTCCTGCTCAACATGTTCTTTGGTGCCAAGCTCAAGGGCATGCCGCCCAAGCTCGTGAGCGACGACGGGCGCCACGTGGTCATCCGGCCCCTGGCCTATGTGCCCGAGCAGGATCTGGCCGATTGGGCGGTGCACCGGCAGTTTCCCATCATTCCGTGCACCTTGTGTGGAAGCCAGGACAATCTGCAACGCAAGCAGGTCGGTGATCTGTTGCGCGACTGGCAGCGTCGTTACCCTGGGCGCGTGGAGAACATGGCACGCGCCCTGGCCCATGTGGTGCCGTCGCACCTGATGGATCGCGGCCTTTTTGACTTCGGGTCGCTCACGGCCGACGGGGTGGCGCGTTCCGATGGGGATCGAGCGTTTGATCCGCCTGACCTGCCAGCCGCACCACCCAAGGGTCTGCAGGGCGGCTTGTTGCAGGCGCTGGTGCCCCTGGACAAGCCCGCCGGGCTGGCGCAGGCCTTTTCAGGTCAGTTTTTGAAAGAATTGGCTGGTAGCGAGCATGAGTAGGCGATTGTTTGCTGCCATTTTTATAGCGATCTTTGCCTTGACCGGATGTGCCCTTCCGCGCGTGGTGGACAACGAGGTGCGCGCGTTTTCGCGCCTGCCGGCCATTGTGGCGCCAGCCACCTACCGCATCGACCGGCTGATGTCGCAGCAGGCCTCCGACGGCGCCCAGGCCGTGTACGAGCAGATGCTGGTGGCGGCCTTGTTGCGCGCGGGTTTGCGGCCGGACGAGCAGAGCCCTGCCTATGCGGTGCAATTTGCCGTCCGCGAACAAAAGCTCGATCGCACGATCTGGGACGACCCCCTGCGCCTGGTCTACCGTCGGCCCGGAGGTGGTTGGAATGTCTTTGGCGGCATGCCGCTGAGTTACTACCTGCGCGAGGTCAACATCCTGCTGCGCGATCTGGGCACGGGCCAGGTCGTTTTCGAAACGCGCGCCTACCACGAGGGCCGCTGGCCCGATAGCCTGAAGGTGTTGCCTGCCATGTTCCAGGCGGCCTTGGCGGACTTCCCGCAACCGCCAGCGGGTTCGCGGACGGTGGACGTGGCCATCGAGCCGTGATCGCAGCTCCCCCGCCCGCTCACTGCGTGTAGCCAATCCACGCTGGGGCCGCTGCCGTTTCAGCGCCCGTAGACGTCCTCGAAGCGCACGATGTCGTCCTCGCCCAGGTACGAGCCCGACTGCACTTCGATCAGTTCCAACGGCACATGACCGGGGTTCTCGAGGCGGTGCTTGGCGCCCAGGGGGATGTAGGTCGATTGGTTTTCGGTGACCAGGTCCACACGCTCGCCGCAGGTGACGCGGGCCGTGCCGGAGACCACGATCCAGTGTTCGGCGCGGTGGTGGTGCATTTGCAGCGACAAGGCACCGCCGGGCTTGACGACGATGCGCTTGACCTGAAAGCGGGGACCGGCGTCGACGCTGTCGTACCAGCCCCAAGGGCGGTGCACCTTGCGGTGCAGCATGCCTTCGCTGCGGCCGCTGGCTTTGAGCCGATCGACGACCGCTTTGACGTTCTGCGCCTGATCGCGATGCGCCACCAGCACCGCATCGGGTGTTTCCACCACCACCAGATCGCGCACGCCCACACAGGCGATGAGGCGGCCTTCCGAGAGCACGAGCGAGTTGGTGGCATCGTGCAGCAGCACGTCGCCGTGGCTGGCATTGCCGTTCTCGTCTTTGGGCAGGACCTGCCACAAGGCACCGAACGCGCCCACGTCGGACCAACCGGCAGACAGCGGCAGCACCATGCCGCTGGGCAACCCGGCAGGGCCTGTGCTGAGCCTTTCCATCACGGCATAGTCGATGGAATCGGACGGGCAGGCCATGAAGAGGGACTTGTCAGCGCGAAAGAAATCGCCATCGGTTGAGCCAGCAGCGTGGGCCGCCTCGCACGCCCCCAGAATGTCCGGGCGGCACAGCCGCAGCGCCTCAAGCCACACGGAAGCGCGCATCATGAACAGCCCACTGTTCCAGACATAGCTGCCGTCGTCCAGATAGGCCTGTGCGGTGGGCAGGTCGGGCTTTTCGACAAAGCGGGCGATGGCACGCGCCGCGCTGTCGCCGCTGGACTTGCCCATCTGGATATACCCGTAGCCGGTCTCGGGCGCGTCGGGGGTGATGCCAAACGTGACGATGTGTGGGCCCAGGGCCAGTTGTGCGCCGGCCCGCACCACCGCCTGGAACGCCTGCACGTCCAGCATCACGTGGTCGGCCGGCATCACCAGCAAGACCGGGTCCTGGCCGCCTGAGCGGGCGACCAGCGCCGCCAGTGTCAAAGCCGCTGCGGTGCCACGACCTGCGGGCTCGAGGACGATGCGACCGTGCCGCCCCAGCAGGCGCAACTGCTCGGCAATCACGAAGCGGTACTCCTCGTTGCAGACCACCTGGGATTGCAGCAACTCAATGCCAGCCATGCCGTCCAGGCGGCGCAAGGTCGCCTGCAGCAGCGAATCGTCACCCACCAGCGGCAGCAATTGCTTGGGGTATTTCTCGCGCGACAGGGGCCACAGACGGGTTCCCGATCCACCGGAAAGCACCACGGGTTGAACGGACAGGGTCATGGTTGGTAGGTCTCCAAGCAGGCAGCACGCGCGATTATGCTGGCGCGGCCCGTCGATAATGGGTGGGTGACCGAACTCACCCTCATTCGCCATGGCGAAACGGACTTCAACCGGGAGCTGCGCTTTCAAGGCCAGGTGGACGTGCCCCTCAATGCCGTGGGACATCTACAGGCCACGCGTCTGGCGCAGCGCCTGACGGGTTTGCGATTTGATTCGGTGGTGAGCAGCGATTTGCGCCGCGCGGTGCAGACCGCCGAGACCATCGGGGCAAGGCTTGCCCTGCCGCCGCAGCTGGATCGCCGCTTGCGCGAGCAGGCTTTTGGTGTCGTCGATGGCCTGAGCGTTGCCCAGATCCAGCGCGAGCATCCTGCCGCCTGGGCACAATGGCTGGCCTTCGATCCGTCAATGGCTTTTGCCGGCGGCGAGGCCATGCGCGATTTTTCCGCACGCGTGATGGATGGGCTCTCCAGCTGGGCGGCGCGACACCCCGATGGACGCGTGCTTGTGGTTTGCCACGGCGGCTTGCTGGATGTGGTCTATCGCCATGCCTTGGGCCTTGGCCTTGCAGGGCCCCGGGTGGGCGACATTCCCAACGCGGGTCTCAATCGCGTGCGCTGGCGCGGCAACGGGCAGGTCGACATCCTCAATTGGGCCGACGTCGCGCATCTGGAAGGCCTGCCCGCGCAGCCGGTCTACGATCAGAAGAAACTCCTCCAGAAGTAGATCGGCCCTGGTTCGATCGGGTCAGTGAGCCGTTGTGTTCAGGTGCCGGTGGGCGTGTGCGGCAACCCGGGCAAACCAATCGCGCTGGGCGTGACTGCCGCCGATTCCCTGCATGCGGGGCCAGGCCGAGTCCAGCGCCTGAGCGGCGGTCGCCCAGTCGCCGCGCGCATGGGCCAGCAAACCCATGGCGGTCGGCAACGCGATGTCCAGCCAAACCGCGCGCTGGTGCCCACTTTGGCGCCTGGCATGGTGTTCGATGTTGTCCAGCAGCACATCGGCCTCGGGACGGCCCGCGCGGGCGAGGCCGTAGAGGTACTGAACATCCAGAAAGGGCAGGACGTGGTCGGCCGTGCGCGAGGCGAGGTAGGGCGCGAGTGCCAGCCAGCGGTCGCCGACATCGGCCCCCGCAAGCTCCAGACGCGACAGCAGCGATATGGCGTTGATCTGGTCCTGCGAGTAGGCCTTTTCATGGGCCCAGACGTGGGTGTCGTGGATGGCCAGGGCTCGGTCCAGTTCGCCCAGCTCGATGTGAAACAGGGCCAGGTGCCACCAGTTGTGGCTGACCATGAACGAATTCAAACCGGTCCAGGTGTCGCTGACCCCCTGCATGAACGCCTTGCCCTGCCCATTGAGTTGCCGGGTAAGCAGGACATGGGCGATGGCGTGGTGGGCCCAGGGCTCCTTGCGCTTGAGTGCCATGGCCCGGTGGGCGGCGGCCAGGGCGGCTTCCAGCTCGTGGTTCTGTTCGAGGGCGAAGGCCTGCATGCCATGCCAATAGGCCAGATCGTCTGCGGATCCGCACGTGTGCGCCATCATGCGCCGCATGCCCACGGCGTCGCCGCGATTGAAGAGGTGGTACTGCCCGAGTTTCAGGGCGGCCAAGTCACGTGGATGGTTCTGCGCATGCGCCTCGTGGCGAGCAATCGCCTGATCGATGTCACCGGAGACCCAGGCACCGATGGCCCCGACCAGGCTCGCCTCCCGGGGGCTGGGCCTGATCGGTGACGACAGGGCGCGCTGCATGAAGCGGCGTGCCTGCGCAGGCGCCTCGGGTGCTTCGGCAAACATGTGAAGTGCCGCACAGAGGGCCTGCACGATCGGGCTGGCATCTTGCTCGGCCACTTCGAGCACACGCACGACCCGCGCTTCGCTGGCTGCGAAACCTTCGATGAAGTCCTGCACAGGCTGCAGGCTCGACTCGTGCTCGAGTGTGAGCGCGTTGCCGAATGCGTCAGCGAAAGCCGGCACGGCGTCTTCCGGATTTCAAGCCACTGGCGAACCCGATGCCACAAACGGAGGTTCGGGCCAGGCCCGCTGCGGGCCGCGCAGCAGCTCGAACGCATGCCCCACCTGCAAGACGCCCAGATCATCAAAACGGCGTCCCGCGATCTGCAGGCCAATGGGCAGTCCGGAGCGTGTGTACCCGCAATTGACCGAAAGGGCCGGTTGTTCGGACATGTTGAACGGCACCGTGAACGCGATGTGGGCCAGCGGTCGCATCGGGTCGTTGGTGGGTGAGGCGAAATCGGCGGGAAACGCCGGCACCGGCGAGACCGGCGACAGAACAAAGTCAAAAGCTTCGCAGGCACGAACGGTCGCCACCCGACAGGTATAGAACTGATGGCCGGCGTTGAAAACCGCCTCGCCCGACATCGACGCGGCGCTGTCGGCCCACGCGCGAATGTACGCCAGCACACGCTCGCGCAGGGGTGCGGGCAAGTTCTTCATTTCGACATACGACCGCATGCGCCAGAAGTGATCCATGCCATCGAGCATCGACCCGGTCAGGAACGGGCGCATGGGTTCGATCGTTGCGCCGGCCGACTCGAACTGGCGCGCAGCCGCTGCAACGGCCTCTCGAACCTCGGGATCCACCGCCAGACCACAGCCCGCGTCCAGCAGCAGCCCGATGCGCAGGCCCCTGAGTAGGCGAACCGGATCACAGGCCTTGTCCCATTCGATCGGGGTGAAGGGCAGGCTCATGCTGTCCCGCGCGTCAGGCAGGCTCAGCACCTGCATCATCAGCGCGGCGTCGGCCACCGTGCGGGTCATGGGCCCGGCTGCTCGGCCGGTGTAGGGCGGATCGATGGGAATGCGTCCAAGGCTAGGCTTGAGGCCAGCGATGCCGCACCAGCCGGCCGGCAGCCGGATCGAGCCACCGATGTCGGTCCCGACATGCAATGGGCCATACCCGGCAGCGGCAGCCGCGCCAGCGCCCGAACTGGAGCCGCCGGGTGTCTTGCTGGGGTCCCACGGGTTTCGCGCGAGCGCATGAAAGCTCGAGAGGCCCGAAGACAGCATGCCGTAGTCGGGCATGGTCGTCTTGGCGACCAGCACGGCGCCCGACTCGCGCAGGCGCGCGGCAGCCGGGGCATCAACGGGCATGGGACGCATGTCGGCGGCTGCCGTGCCCAGGGGCATGGGGTCACCGGCGGTTGCGACGTTGTCCTTGAGCGTGTAGGGAATACCGTCGAGCAACGACAGTGGCGAGCCTTCGGCAAAGCGACGTGCCGAGGCCTCGGCCTGGCGCAGGGCCAGTTCCGGCCGACACAGCCACGCGGCATGCAAGACGTCCTCGCAGGCCTGGATGCGCTGCAGGACAGCGTGGGCAACGTCGACCGGCGACAAGGCGCGCGACCGGTAGGCCCGCGCCAGTTCAACGGCTGTCAGTTCATGCAACGCAGCACTCATGCCCAGGAAATGGTCGACAGGTCGTTGACAAACACCGGCATGTCTTTCCACAAGCCACGAACGCCCTTGTTGGCGACCGACACCCATTGGGGTTGATAGAGAAAGGCATGGACACAGTCGTCGGCAATGAGGCGCTGGATGTCGCCGATGATCTTCTTGCGCTGCGCTTCGTTGGCCGTCTGCTTGTACTGGCTGTACATCTCGTTGAATTTGGCCGATTCGTAATTCCAGTAGTAGCCGGGTCGCGCGAAGTTGCCCAGATCGAAGGGTTCGACGTGCGAAATGATGGTCAGGTCGTAGTTCTTGTTGCCATAAGTGCCGGACAGCCACTGAGCCCACTCGACGTTCTGCAGCTTGGCCTTGATGCCGATCTTGTCGAGCATGGCGGCGATGACCTCGCCACCTTGGCGTGCATAGGGCGGCGGTGGAAGGGTGACGGTCAGCTCCAAGGGCGTGGTGATCCCCGCTTCCTTGAGCAGCGCGCGCGCCTTGTCCAGGTTGTAGGCGTTGACGCCCGTTGTGTCGACGTACCCGAACGCGCCCGGCACGTAGTGGCTTCCGATCGGAGCGCCGTAGCCGTCACCGGCACCCTGGATCACGGCTTTGCGATCGATCGCGGCCGAGATGGCGCGCCGCACACGCACATCGTCCAGGGGCTTCTTCTTGTTGTTGATGGCCAGGATGGTCTTGGCGCGCGAGCCGCTCACCAGCACCTGAAAGCGTGGGTTGTCCTTGAACTGGGCGACGCTGCGTGGTGTGACGCGCGGGAAGGCGTCGACGTCGCCAGCCAGCAAGGCCGCCACCTGGGCGGCCGGATCGGCAATGAAACGAAACGTCGCGCGCTTGAGTTTGACAGCCGCCGCGTTGCGATGGGCGTCCCACTTGCGCAGGCTGACCGACGAACCCTTGACCCAGTTGTCCAGCATGAACGGACCGGTACCCACGGGTTTGGTGGCATTGCCGTCCGCGCTCTTGGGCTCGACCATGATGGCTGTCGCCTGTCCCATCAGGAACAAGAAGTCGGGATCGAGCTCCTTGTTGATGATCACAACGGTGTGATCGTCGATCACGGCAACGCGCTCCATGCTGGCGAAGGTGCGCTTGTCCTTGTTGGTGCTTTTCTCGGCGCCGGCGCGTTCGAAAGAAAATTTGACCGTCGCGGCGTTGAACGGCTCGCCGTTCTGGAACTTCACGCCCTTGCGCAGCCGAAATGTGTAG
>CAYNWR010000026.1:12807-14177 GCA_964400915.1 uncultured Burkholderiaceae bacterium | reverse complement strand
CCGAGACCATGAACAAGGCCACCATCGGCTTCACGAACCCGCGTCAGGCGGGCGACGAGATGGCCGACATCAAGCGCCTGTTCACGCCCGAATTCCGCAATCGCCTGGACGCCACGGTGAGCTTCAAGGCCCTGGACGAGCAGGTCATCCTGCGCGTGGTCGACAAGTTCCTGCTGCAACTGGAAACCCAGCTGGCCGAGAAGAAGGTGGACGTTACCTTCACCGACGCCTTGCGCAAGTACCTGGCCAAGAAGGGTTTCGATCCGCTGATGGGCGCGCGCCCGATGCAGCGCCTGATCCAGGACACCATTCGCCGCTCGCTGGCCGACGAACTGCTGTTCGGGCGGCTCACCGATGGTGGGCGCCTGACGGTGGACATGGAAGTCAGCACCGATGACAAGGGTGTGGAAACGGGCGAGGTCAAACTGGACATCCAGCCCCTGCCCAAGAAGGAAGGCAAGGCGGGCAAATCCGAGCCGGCCGAGCCCGAACAAACCGCAGCCTGACGCTGCCGTCCGCAACTTGGCCCGCGCGGCGCCGCTCAGGCGGCCGGCATGAATAGCTTTCTCTGGTTCGACTACGAAACCTTCGGTACCGACACGCGGCGCGATCGGCCCGCCCAGTTCGGCGCGCTGCGCACCGACCTGGAGCTCAAGCCCATGGGTGCGCCCATGGTCTGGTACTGCCAGCCCGCGCGGGACTACCTGCCCGACCCCGCAGCCTGCCTGATCACCGGTATCACGCCCCAGGTCTGCGCTGAGCGCGGCTTGCCCGAACACGAGTTTGCGGCACGCATCCAGGCCGCGCGTGGCGAAAGCGGCACCATCAGCGCGGGCTACAACAGCATCCGCTTCGACGATGAGGTGACGCGCTTTCTGTTCTGGCGCAACCTGCTGGACCCCTATGCCCACGAGTGGCGCGATGGATGTGGACGCTGGGATCTGCTGGACGTGTTGCGCCTGGCGCACGCACTGCGGCCCGAGGGCCTCGAATGGCCGACGCGCCGCATCGACGATGGGCCGCTGGCCGGACAGCGGGTTGTCAGCTTCAAGCTGACCGACCTCACGGCAGCCAATGGCATACCCCATGCCGATGCGCACGATGCCCTGTCCGATGTGCACGCCACCTTGGCCCTGGCGCGCAAATTGCGCGTGGGCGAGCACCAGCGCAAGTTGTTCGATTTCGCGCTGACCCTGCGCGACAAGCACAAGGTGCTGGCGCAGATGGGATTGCCCGCAGCGGTCGGGCAGGGAGCACCCTTCATCCACGTGTCCACCCGCCTGGGGGCCGAGCGCGGCAATCTGGCCCTGATGTGGCCCCTGGCGCAGCATCCGGTCAACCGCAACGAAGTGATCGTCTGGGATCTGAGC
>CAYNWR010000026.1:0-12707 GCA_964400915.1 uncultured Burkholderiaceae bacterium | reverse complement strand
GCCCCTGGCGCAGCATCCGGTCAACCGCAACGAAGTGATCGTCTGGGATCTGAGCGTCGACCCGCGCGAGCTCGCCGATCTGGACGCGCAGGCGGTTCGACGTCGCCTGTTTACGCCGGCTGGTGATTTGCAGGGCGGCGAGCAGCGCCTGCCCATCAAGACCATCCATGTCAACCGCGCGCCGATGGTGGTGCGCTACGCGCCGGCGTTTGCGAGCGACCTCGAGCGCTGGGGCATCGACCTGGCGCGCTGCGAGCAGAACGCCGATGCCGCGCGCTTCTTGCCCGATTTGTCGTCGCTGTGGGCGCAGGTTTTTGCCAAGCAGACGCCAGCGCCCGATACCGACCCCGAGCTCGATCTGTATGGCGCGTTTGTGGGTGACAAGGACCGGCGGCGATTGGCCAGCCTGCACACACGCGCTTCGGTCGATCGGGCCCACCTTGCCGCTCGCGCAGGCGGCTTCGACGACGAACGCCTGGAGGAGCTTGTTTTCCGCTGGCGCGCGCGCAACTTTCCGCAATCCCTGAGCCCGGACGAGCACCGCCGCTGGGACGCCCTGCGCCGTGCCCGGTTGTTTGATGGCGCGGGCGGTGCGAGGACCCTGGACACCTACATGGCGCGGATCGACGAATTGTCCGAAACCGCTGACGATGCCGCGCAGGATTTGCTGGGCAGCCTCTACGATTGGGCCGAGGCCATCGCGCCGGAGCGCGAATCAAAGGGCACGCCGCAGCGCGATGCCCCGATCACCGCATTCAACGCCCGTGAATCGGCAAACCCTTGAAAGCAACACCCCCGGTCGCCGCCTCGACGATCAGGTGGCCCGGCCACCGGGGTTCCATTGTCCAATCTACGGAGTTCTGAGCCATGGCCGACAAGATTGAAGGTGGCTGCCTTTGCGGTGCCGTTCGCTATGTAACCGAAGACGCCCCGCTGCTCGTGCGCACCTGTTGGTGCCGCGTCTGCCAGTTCTTTGCAGCGGGCAACGCCACAATCAACGTCGTGTTTCCCAAAGCGGGGTTTCGGGTGTCGGGCGAGTTGCGCGATTTTCCGAGCGAGGCCGACAGCGGTCGACACATGCATCGGCGCTTTTGCCCCACTTGTGGGGTGCAGGTGACCAGCGAAGCCGAGGAACGACCGCACCTGGTGATCGTGCGGGCCGGCACACTTGACCAGCCCGAGCGCGCAGTGCCACAGGGCACGATTTGGACGGCATCGGCACCAGCCTGGGCGCACATCGATCCCGACCTTCCGCACTTTGCGGGTCAGCCGCCGGTGACGGACGCCCGCATCAACCTGCCGCCGGGCCCGACACCGCAAACACAAAACGATAGCAAACAATCAAGAATTGGCGCTAGCTACAGCCGAAAGTGATTGTCGAATGGCCTCAACCCGTGTGCGGTTGACGCCAAAATCCTTGCGCCCGAGCCGGCTGGACGAGCGCACGTGGATCACCTGCGCCGATTCGTCCAGCCAGAACTCCAGATCGTCCGTGAACTTCAGCAGCGCGGTGCGGCACTGCGCGTAGAGGTAATCGGGCTCTTCCGTGACCACGGTGACACGCGCCGTGCCCTTGACCACCTCCGCCAGCCTGGCAAGGGCCGCCTTGCCGTCGCCTGAATACCGAAAGGGCTCGATCTCGGCGTAGGCCCGCATCGGGTGGTCGGCGTACAGACCCGCCTGGCTGCTCACGCTGTTGGGTGTCTTTGACGGTGGCTTGAGGCGACCGTTCTCCACGCCGAGTTTGCGTGGCACGGGTCCGGCCAACAGGCCAAGCTGTCCGGCAACGAGCACCATCACGGCGCCACCGGCGAGCACCACCACGAGGACTTTGACAAAGGTCAGCATGGGCGAGGAACTCCTTGGGTTGGGGCAGGGCGACCCGGCCGGGCGTCGTGCGAGCGGTGGGTTGCGTTCACGTCGGTTGTGTGGTCAAGGTCAGCAGGATATCGGCATACCAGGCGCAGTTCAGGCCCAGCGACTCGTCTTCCACGAGATCGCGTCCGCCCATGTCCATGCGGGCGCTGTGCACGCCCAGCAATTTCCAGGGCAGGCCCTGGTGTTCGGATGGGGCGCCCGTCCAGCGCATCACCACCGGCGCCCCACTGGTGCCGCGGTGCGTGCGCCCGTCGGTCAGGAATTGCCCCAGCCCCTGGAAGCGAATGCCGAAGGACGAGGCAACCGCCGCCTGGCGCACCACGGGCAGGTGGTGCAGGCCATCGTGAAAGCCCAGCGGGAAGCCCACGATGAGCAGGGGCGTGCCCACTTCCACTTCGCCCAGGTCGCGCTGCAGGTGCGCCGGTGTGAAGGCGGGGGGCGACACGCCGTCCAGCCCGTTGGCGTCGATTTCGATCACGGCCACGTCGATGTCACCCCCGGAATCACTGGCGTGCCGCCAGCGCGATTGGCCGTTTTCGTAGAGCAGCAGTGAGAGCACCACACACCGGGAGAGGTTCATTGCGTCGGTGTGCAGTTCGATCTCGATGCGGTCGGGGTGGTGGTGGCTCGGCTCGTCGATCAGCACATGGCGGCTGGTGACCAGGTACAGGCGTTCGTCGCGCCTGAAGAAGAAGCCACTTGCCCCGGTCAGGGCGCGCTGCCCATCGAAGGTGGACACGCGCGGGGTGGTCAGCAACAGCGATTCGGCGGCCGAGCGTGACTGTTGCGGTGCTTGCTGGGCAGCTTCTTGGGCAAGCGGTGGGGCGGGCGGTGAGGAAGGCGGGTTTGATGCGGCGGGCACGAGCGCGACGGGTGGTTCCAACTGCAGGCCCCGGCACATGGCTTCCAGCGCCTGCACCCGCAAGCTCAAGTCGGCAAGTTGATCGGCGCTGCCGGCATTGTCGGCACTCATGCCGCAGCCTGTGGGGATGCTTGCCGATGCGTTGGTGCTTGCGCAGCCGGGTCGGATTGAAATCCCGTGTGCGCGGGTCGGCCATCCAGGTGCAACTGGGTGACCAGGGGCACCGATTGCGCCAGCAATCGGCCGCGCCGCCAGACTTTCAGGCGGTGGGCGCGCAGACGCAAGGCGTCCACCGGGTCGCGGGCCTGCAGCAGCACAAAACTGGCGTCGCAGCCTGGCGCCATGCCATAGCCGGGCAGTCGCATCACCTGGGCCGCCCGTGTGGTGACGGCCGCAAAACACTCGCGCATGGCCGACTGGCCGGTCATCTGCGCCACATGCAGGCCCATGTGGGCCACGTCCAGCATGTCGGCCTGGCCCAGGCTGTACCAGGGGTCCATCACACAATCGTGGCCGAAAGCAACGTTGACCCCGGCGGCCAGCAACTCGGGCACGCGTGTCATGCCGCGCCGCTTGGGGTAGGTGTCGAGGCGGCCCTACAGGGAGATGTTGATGAGCTGATTGGCCACCACGCTGACGACGGCCTCGGCGATCAAGGGCAACAGCTTGCTCAAGTAGTAGTTGTCCATGCTGTGCATGGTCGTGCAGTGGCTGGCATTCACCCGCCCCTGCAGGCCCAGGCGCTGGGTCTCGAAGGCCAAGGTCTCGATGTGGCGGCTCATCGGGTCGTCGGTCTCGTCGCAGTGCATGTCGACGGGTTTGCCGCTGCGTGCGGCGATGTCGCACAGAAGCCGGATGCTCGCCGCGCCTTCGCTCATGGTGCGTTCAAAGTGCGGGATACCGCCGACCACGTCCACCCCCATTGCCAGCGCACGCTCCAGGTTCTGCTGGCCGCCCGGGCTGCGCAACACGCCGTCCTGCGGAAAGGCCACCAGTTGCAGATCGAGGTAAGGCGCCACGCGCCGCTTGACTTCGAGCATGGCCTGCACCGGCAACAGGCTCGGGTCGCTGGTGTCGACGTGGCTGCGGATGGCCAGCAGCCCTTTTGCCACAGCCCAGTCGCAATAGCGCAAGGCCCGCTCGATCAACGCGTCGGCCGTCAACAGTGGCTTGAGTTCACCCCACAGTGCGATGCCCTCCAGCAGGGTTCCGCTTTGGTTGACGCGGGGCTGCCCGTAGCTCAGCGTCGCATCCATGTGAAAGTGCGGGTCGACAAACGGCGGGCTCAGCAGCAGGCCTTGGGCGTCAACGATCTCGTGTGCCGGCCCTTGAATTTGTGCTGCGACTTCGCAGATGCGCCCATCCCGCACTGCGATGCTCATGCCCGTCCGCCCATCGGGCAAGTTCGCGTTGTTGATAAGCAAGTCGATCATGTCGCTACCACTTGATCCATGGCCTCGATTTGACGGGCGATATCGGTACAGGCATCGCTATGGAGCAGCCGCAGCGCGGCGGCTTCACGAGCCTCGCGCCCGTGTTCGGTCACCCAACGGATGCCTTCCGCAAGCTGCCTGGCTGTGATTTTTTCCATCGAGATGGGCTTGGGCATCATGCCTGCGCGATGAAGGCAATGGGCATGGTAGTACTGATCCAGTATCAGTGGCAGGATCAATTGCGGCGCGCCTGCACGCAACGCATTGGCGGTGGTTCCTGAGCCACCATGATGGACAACAGCCGCCACACGCGGAAACAATTTGGGGTGAGGCGCCTCGCGCACGACACGCCAGCCGGATGGCAGATCGCGCTCGCCCAGCCCGGCCCAACCGGCGCCGATCAGACAACGTGTGCCCAAGTGCTTCATCGCATCGATGACGAGCGTTTCCACGCGCCGGGTGTTGTCGCCCGCCATGCTGCCGAATCCGATCCAAACCGGCGGATCGCCATCCGCAAGCCATTCACCCAGAGATGGATCGAGCGGCTGCGGGTCGTCGTAGAAGATGAACGATCCACCTGTGGTCGTAGAGGGCCAGTGTGGATCGTGCGGAAAAAGCTGGGCGTCGGCGGCGACAAAGAGCCTGTCGTGCTCCAGCGTGAACTTTCGAAGGTTCACGACAGGCAGACCCCACTCGGCCCGCATGGCATTCACGGGTCGACCCGCAATGTGATTGGTGGCCATTTGGCTCAATAGCCAGAGCATGCCATTGATCCAGCCAGGTAGGCCATGATGGGGAAGGCTGGCGGGTGCATGGCGTTTGGACGGCAACATGCAGGGGCTGAAGATCAATCCGAGTACCGGACGACGAGACCGCTCGGCAAGGTGCTGGGCTACGAGGGCCAGACCACCCCACACGACGACATCAGCCCATTCGCACAGCGGCGCCATGGTACGAGCGTGTGCCGGCACTTCCTGTGCAAAGAATTTCTTCGCGGCCCCAAGTGAACCCCTGGGACTGCCCGTGAATAGATCCGGGTTGTCCGCCAGGTATTGCTTGATGTCCACGCCGACCGGCGTGAACGCCACATCCTGCGCTGTGATCCAGGCGCCAAAGTCAGGTGGTGCGCCAACGCGCACCTGATGCCCCCGCTTCTTCAGTGCAAGTGCCAAAGCGAGCACAGGTTGCACGTCACCGCGCGTGCCGACGGTCAGAAGCGCTATCTTGCGAATGGAATTCATCGACACCTCCGGGGTACTCATCGTTCCCCCTTTCGATAGGGCTTCATCAAGGCCTGCGGAGAGGCGGCCTTGCGCGCCACCAGCACCAGAGCCAGGATCGACAACAGGTAGGGCAGCATCAAGTAGACCTGATAGGGCAGCGCGGCGTCGCCCGACTGTTGCATGCGCAGCTGCAGCGCGTCGAAGAAGGCGAACAGGACGGCACCCAGCAGCGCCTTGCCCGGTCGCCACGATGCAAACACCACCAGCGCAACGCAGATCCACCCGCGGCCATTGACCATGTTGAAGAAGAATGCGTTGAAAGCGGCCAAGGTGAGAAAGCTGCCGGCCGCGCCCATCAGCGCCGATCCCGCCACGATGCCCCAGGTGCGCACCGCCAGCACCGACAGGCCCTGGCCTTCAGCCGCCTGCGGGTTCTCGCCAACCATGCGCAGCGCCAGGCCCAGTGGTGTGCGGTACAACAACCAGGCCATGGTTGGCACCAAGCCCAGCGCCAGCAAGGTCAGCGGGGTCTGGGCGTTCAGCACCGGAATGGGCAACCACGCCATGTCCGAAAACGGCTCCACCGTCGGCGGCGAACTCACCTTGGGAAAACTCACGCGGTAGGCAAAATAGCTCAGCGAGGTGGCCAGCATGGTGATGCCCAGGCCAGCGACATGCTGGGACAGGGCCAGACCCACGGTGAGCCAGGCGTGCAAGGCACCCAGCACGGCGCCGGTTGCTGCGGCCACCGCCACGCCGCCCCACAGGGGAAGGCCCAGGTACACCGCCAGCCAGCCGGTGAAGGCGCCCGCGACCATGATGCCTTCGATCCCCAGGTTGAGCACGCCCACACGCTCGCACAGCAGCACACCGAGCGTGCCCAGCAGCAAGGGTGTGGCAATGCGCAGCACCGCGATCCAGAACGCACTGCCGCCCAGCAGATCGACCCACTCGCTCATTTCCAGCGCACGCGATGGGTGACAAACAGCGATGCCACCAGCACGCTGATGAGTGCCATGGCCACCATGGCGTCGGCCAGATACGTGGGCACTGCGATAGCACGGCTCATGCTGTCGGCTCCGACCAGGATGGCAGCAACAAAAACGGCCGACAACAGAACACCCAAGGGATGGAGGGCTGCCAGCATCGCGATCACGATGCCGCTGTAGCCATAGCCGGGGGACATGTCCAGCGTGACATACGAGGTGCGCCCCGCCACTTCGATTGCGCCGGCCAGGCCCGCGAGCGCGCCGGATATACACGCTGTCAGAACGATGGTGCGTGGCACCCGCACGCCCACAAAGGCCGCTGCTCGCGCGTTGGCGCCCGTGGCACGGATGTCGAAGCCCAGGGTGGTGTGCTGCATGAGCCACCACAACAGCACCGGCAGCACCAGCGCCGCAATCAGGCCGGTGTGCAGGCGGGTCTGAGGCACCAGCTTGCCCAGCTCCATGCTCTCCAGCAGAGCCACCGATTGTGGCCAGCCCATGGCGGTCGGATCCTTCATGGGGCCGTCGAGCAAGGCCGACACGCCCAGCAACACGATGAAGTTCAGCAGCAGTGTGGTGACCACCTCGTCCACACCCAGTCGCGATTTGGCCAACGCCGGGCCCAGCAACAGAAGCGCCCCGGCGGCACATGCCGACAGCAGCATCAAGGCAAACTGCACGGCCGGGGCAAGATCGGACAGGCCGGGTTCAGTGTATTGCCCCCCCACGGCGACAGCAGCCAGCGCACCGGCATACAACTGCCCTTCGGCCCCGATGTTGAACAGCCGCGCCCGAAAGGCGACCGCTGCGCTCAGGCCCGTGAGCACCAGGGGGATCGCCCGTGTGAGGGTTTCACTGGCGGCAAACACCGACCCGGCCGCGCCTTGCACCAGCAGCGCGAAGGTCTGACCCACCGGGGCACCCGCTGTGACCACCAGCAGTGCAGCCAGCGCAGAGGTGACTGCCACGGCCACCAAGGGGGCCAGCAGCCAACCCGCCGCCATGGGGGCCTCGCGCTTTTCCAGCCTCATGGTGTCGGCACTCCTGGCTCCATCGGTTGCCCGCTATTTGACGCAGCGCCCTGACTGGCCGTGGGGTTGGCGATGCCTGCGCTCGTCGAATGCGACGGTTTCCCGTCAGGATGCGCCGCCATGGCCAGACCCATCGCCTCGCGCGACCATGCGGTCGTGGCGCGCATCGCGGTCAGTCGCCCGCCCTGCATGACGGCGACGCGGTCGCACAGGGACAGGATCTCGTCGAGATCGTCGGACAGCACCAGCACCGCCGCGCCCGCCTGCGCAGCGGCGCGCAGGCGCGCGTGGATGGCTGACACGGCACCCACGTCCAGGCCCCAGGTGGGCTGATGGGCCACGATCAGGCGAGCTGCAGCGACCCCCGGTGGCGGCTGCAACACGCGACCCAGCACGAGCTTTTGGAGGTTGCCCCCTGACAACTGCCGCGCGGGCGATTCGATGCCGGCGCCGCGCACATCAAACTGCTCTTGAACAGCGCTGGCGTGCTGGCGAACCGCCGCCCGACGAATCAGGCGCAGGCCGCGGCCGCGTGAAAACGCCGGGCTGTGCAGGTGTTCGGCGACCATGTTTTCTGCCAGGCTGAGATCGCCGACCACCGCAGTGCCTTGGCGGTCCTGCGGCACCCGCGCGATGCCACGCGCCACCGCCGCGCGCGGGTTGGCGGGCATCGCCTCGCCCAGAAGCTCGATGTGACCGTGATCGGGGGCTGCGGTCCCGAACAACAGGCGCGCGAGTGTTTCCTGCCCGTTGCCAGCCACACCCGCAATGCCCGCGATCTCGCCGGCGTGCAACTGCAGCGAAAGTTCGTGCAGGTGGTCACGCAGCGCGCCCTGGGTGACCGACAGCCGTTCCAGCCGGCAGACGATGGGCAGGCGTCTGACCGCGCCATCAGGTGCGTGCTGGTCGGTGGGGCGGATCGAAGCGTCACCTGCATGGGCAGAGGTCTGCTTGCTGGGGGTTGCCGGGTCGTGGCCCATCATCCAGCGCGCCAGTTCCGCAGGGGTGCTGGTGTGTGCATCGGCTTGCGCAACCAGGCGCCCGGCCCGCAGCACCGCGACGCGGTGCGACACCCGCAGCACCTCCTGCAACTTGTGGCTGATGAAGACAATGGACAGGCCTTCGCCGACCATCTGGGTGAGGGTTGCAAAGAGGGCTTCGCTTTCCTGCGGCGTCAACACCGCGGTGGGTTCGTCCAGAATCAGGATGCTCGCACCGCGGTACAGGGCCTTGAGGATCTCCACGCGCTGGCGCTCGCCCACCGAAAGATCGCCCACACGCGCCTCAGGCTCGACGGCCAGGCCAAATCGGGCTGCCAGATCCATCAGGTGCCCACGGCCTTCACGTCGCGCGGACCAGGGGCGCCACAGGGGCTCGGTGCCCAGCATCACGTTGTCCAGCACGCTCAGGTTTTCAGCCAGGGTGAAGTGCTGGTGCACCATGCCGATGCCCGCGGCCAACGCGGCAGCGGGGTTGCCCGCCGGCAAGGGCTGGCCGCGCACCTCGATCGTGCCGGCATCGGCCACGTAGTGCCCAAACAGTATGGACACCAGCGTGGACTTGCCCGCGCCGTTTTCGCCCAGCAGCGCCAGAACTTCGCCCTGCTGCAAGGACAGGGAGATGTTGTCGTTGGCCACCAGCGCACCAAAGCGCTTGCTGATGCCCGTCAGGCGCAAGACCGGCGCGCCGCTCAAGCAGGCCTCACAAGCGGCACTGACAGCGTGTGTTGACCTGGATGGGCACCTATTTGGCGCCTGTGGACTTGGGTTGGGTGTCGTTGACCTTGACGACGAACTTGCCCTCGAGAATGGCTTTTTCCTTGGCCTGCACCTTGGCGACGATGTCGGCGGGCACCTTGCTGGCGAAAGTGCCCAGGGGGGCCAGTTCGCTGCCCTTGTACTTCATCATCGAGTACTGGCCGTAGTCTTCGGCGGCGAACTTGCCGTCCTTGACGAGCTTGAGCGCACGGTCGATCGTGGGTTCCATGTTCCACAGCGCCGATGCCACCACTGTGTCGGGGTACTTGTCCTGCGTGTTGATGACATTGCCAATGGCAAGCTTGCCTTTTTCCTTGGCGGCGTCGCTCACCCCGAAGCGCTCGGCATACATCACATCGGCGCCCTTGTCGATCATGGCAAAGGCCGCCTCCTTGGCCTTGGGCGGGTCGAACCAGCTGTTGATGAAGCTGACCGTGAATTCCACCTTGGGGTTGACTTCCTTGGCGCCGGCCATGAAGGCGTGCATCAGGCGATTGACCTCGGGAATGGGGAAACCGCCCACCATGCCGATCTTGTTGGACTTGGTCATGCCGCCGGCGATCATGCCGGTGAGGTAGGCGGGCTCCTGGATGAAGTTGTCAAACACGCTGAAATTGGGAGCCTGCGGCTTGCCCGAGCTGCCCATGAGGAAGCTCACCTTGGGAAAATCCTTGGCCACCTTGCGTGCCGCGGCCTCCACGGCAAACGATTCGCCCACCACCAGCTGGTTTCCGCCCGTGGCGTACTCGCGCATCACACGCTCGTAGTCGGCATTGGCCACGTTTTCGCTGGCCTTGTATTCGATCTCGCCGCGTGCCTCGGCGGCTTTCAGCGCCTTGTGAATGCGGCTGACCCATTGCTGCTCGAATGGCACGGTGTAGATGGCTGCCACCTTGAGCTTGGTCTGTGCCCATGCGCCCACGGGCAGGGCGGTTGCTGCGGCTGCCGCCAGCACGAGGCTGCGGCGCGAGGGGAACATCGTCAGGTTCATTGTCTTCTCCGGTTTGTCAATAAAGATAGCAAACAATCAATAATTGACCCTCGCTACGGGCTGAAAAGTTCGAAAGTTTGATTATTTGGTGCCAAAGATGCGGTCTCCGGCATCCCCCAGGCCCGGCAGGATGTAGCCGTGCTCGTTGAGCTGCCGGTCGATGGCCGCGGTGTAGATCGGTACGTCGGGATGCGCGTCGCCCATGGCCTTTATGCCTTCGGGGCAGGTGAGCAGGCACACGAACTTGATGGTGCGCGGCGACATCTCCTTGATGCGCTCCACCGCCGCGATGGCCGAATTGCCCGTGGCCAACATCGGATCCACCACGATGACGTCGCGCTCGTGCAGATCGTGCGGCATCTTGAAGTAGTACTCGACCGCCATCAAGGTCTTGGGATCACGATACAGGCCGATGTGACCCACCCGCGCACCGGGCACCACACCCAACATGCCGTCCAAAATGCCCGTGCCGGCACGGAGGATGGACACCAGCACCAGCTTCTTGCCGTCGATCACGCGCCCCGTCGTCACCTCCAGGGGGGTTTCGATCTCGATGTCCTGCATGGGCATGTCGCGCATGACTTCGTAGGCCATGAGGGCCGACAACTCGCCCAGCAGTCGCCTGAAGCTGTTGGTGCTGGCGTCCTTGCGGCGCATCAACGTGAGCTTGTGTTGCACCAGGGGGTGATCGATCAGATGGACTTCTTGGGGCATGGATGTCTCTTGCTGCTTCAAGGGGAATTCAAAAAACGGTTCCGTCGGTGTCCAGCCGCAAAGGCGGCGTACCACCACGCAAGCGCTGTGCCAACAGCCGTCCGGCGGCCCAGGAGCCGCCTTCGAGCACACAGGCCAGCGGCATCTGCTCTGGGGTGCGGCTGAGGGCTGCGCGCACCTGATCGGCGAGTTCGTCGAGCAAGGCGATGGTCAGGGCGCGCCACTCGACAATGGCTTCGTCGCCCACACGCCAGAGGCGCTCTGCGGCGCGCGCATGGCGCCAGCGAAGCACCCGTGTGTCCAGCCACAGACCCCCATTGCGGTATTCGGGCAAGCCGGTCAGGGCGTGCAGGCCTGAAACGTGCACGCCGGCCCATTCCAGGGGTTCCACCAGCGAATAGGTCAACCACTGGGACAGTTTGTGGAACGGCATCCAGCCAGCACCCAGTTCGCCCTGACCCGCGCGCGGCAGGGGCCAGCAGTCGCCGAGCGCGATGCCACCCAGGGCGTTGGGGGCCAGCCAGATGGGCGTGAGCGTGTCCAGCAGAATGCCCAGCATCTGCGCGGCCGTCACCCGGTTCGAAGCCGCGCCATGGGGGCACAGGTGGTCAAACAGGTGCCCGGGGCGGGCCGCCGTGCCAAACACATCCTGCCGCTCGGCCAGCACCTGCGCCAGGCGATGCACCAAAGCAAGGCGCCCAGACAGGCCCACCAGGGGGTTGTCGACCGCTTCGGCTTGAAACGCACGGGCCAGATCCGATTCCTCCCATCGGGCCAGTCCCTGCGCGTCCACGCGCAGCGGCTGGGCCCGATCGGACGAAAACGCGCCGGCCATAAAGGCGTCAAACGTGGCGATGGCCAGGCCCTCGGAACGTGCATGCGTCTGCCCCGTGGCGGCCTCGCGGTAATGCCAGCGCGCGCCAGCGCCAGCATCCAGCAAGACGCTGATGAGGGCCAGGTCGATGCGGGCACGCGCCAATTCGGCCGCGTCCGCAGTGCCCAGGGCCTGCGTCAATCGGGCGGCACGGTCGACGCCGCCGGCTTCAAAGTGACGCCAGCGGCTGTGGTAGGGAATGCGCCGATCCGCAAAGCGCCGCCGCGTGAGATCCACCACTTCGGCGACGGCTTCGGGGAACGAATCGTCGTGTACCACGAACCAGGGCGAAGCGCCCGCGCGGGCTTGCGCCAACAGGTCTCGCGCACGCCGCCGAATCGTCGCCGGGTCGCGCAGCAGGGCGACGGTGGCCGATGTGGTGGCATCCATGGTGCTGTGTTCAGGCATCAAGCCCGCGCCCCTTGGCCTTCTTGAGTTCCAGGGGATCGGGCACCGCGCCGGGCGTGAAATAGCCGGCTGCCTTCTTGGCGTCCATCTCGACCTGCGCGTCAGGCGGGATCAATTCGTCCGGGATGTTGACGCGCTCGCCCACCTCGATGCCCGAACCGGTGATGGCGTCAAACTTCATGTTGCTCATCGACACCAGACGGTGGATCTTGCGCACCCCCAGCCAATGCAGCACATCGGGCATGAGTTCCTGAAATCGCATGTCCTGAACACCCGCCACACATTCGGTGCGGGCAAAGTATTGATCGGCCGTGTCGCCGCCCACCTGGCGCTTGCGGGCGTTGTAGACCAGAAACTTGGTGACCTCGCCCAGTGCCCGGCCTTCCTTGCGGGAGTAGACCACCAGACCCACACCGCCGCGCCCCCCGGCCGCCGCCGGCTGCGCGCCGCGGATGCACTCCTCGATGGCATGGGTGAGATAGGGCCGGCAGGTGCAGATGTCCGACCCGAAAACGTCCGAGCCGTTGCATTCGTCGTGCACGCGGCA
>CAYNWR010000025.1:0-14185 GCA_964400915.1 uncultured Burkholderiaceae bacterium | reverse complement strand
CGGGGATGGCCAACCACTTCTACCGCGAGCGTGTGGACCAGCACCTGCGCATCGGCATGCGGGCCATCGAGATCATGCGCGCCCGCGGCAACCACCAGTTGCACAGCCGCAAGCTGCGCAGTTTCGACGAGGTCGCGTTTCAATAGCGTCACCGGCACACAAAGCCTTGTGCGCCCGCGATCGGCAGCACCCCTTGTTCAAGGAGACTTCACGGATGAATACGGCATTTCAAAGCATTCGCACGTTGCTGGTGTTTGGCGCCGCAGGACTGATCGCGCTGTCGGCCCTTGGGCAGGTGCCGACCGGCGGGGCAACGACACTGAAGATCGTTGTGCCCTTTGCGCCCGGCGGCGCACAGGATGTCATCGGTCGCTACCTGGCAGAGCGCCTGGGCCCGCGCCTGGGTGCCACTGTCATCGTGGAGAACCGCGCCGGTGCTGGCGGCGTGATTGCCGCCGATGCCGTGGCCAAGGCCGCACCGGATGGCGCCACCTTGCTGCTGGCCACCGGGGGCGCCATATCCATTGCACCGCACCTGCAGTCGAAGCTGCCCTATGACGCGCGCCGGGATTTTGTGGCCATCGCGGGTGTCGCCGACACACCAATGACCCTTGCCACCAGCGCTCAAAGCACCTGGCGGACCGTGTCCGATGTGCTCAAGGAAGCCACCGCCAAACCTGGCGCCATCGCGTTTGCCTCGACCGGCAACGCCACGGTGTCGCACCTGACCGGTGAGTTGTTTGCCCAGACGGCTGGCGTCAAGTTGCTTCATGCGCCTTACCGGGGTGCGGCGCCGGCGCTGAACGACTTGCTGGGCGGTCAAGTGCCACTGATCGTCACCAGCACGGCATCGATCGACCCGCACGTGGATGCGGGGCGGGCCCGGGTCCTTGCCACCTTCACCCAGCAACGCGTGTGGCCCCAGGTGCCCACGATGGCCGAGGCGGGGCATCCGGGCCTGGACGTGCCCGTCTGGGTGGGCCTGCTCGCGCCGGCCCGCACGAGCCCGGCGGTGATCGAGCGTCTGGCAAGCGAAATCCTGGCGGTGTGCCAATTGCCTCAGACCCGCGAGCGCTTCAAGGCACTGGGCGCCGAAGTGAGGTGCCAGGGCAGCGCCGATTTTGACAAGACCATCGCAACCGACAGCGCGCGCTGGGGGCAGGTGATTCGCAACGCCGGGATCAAGGTCGAGTGAGCGGCGCCGATTGGTCCTCGTCGCGCCCGGTCGGCCGGGTTGGGATCGTTGGTGTGGGCGGGATTGGCCTGGCCAGTGCAGCATGGATCGCACGGGCTGTCCATGGGGTGATGCTGTGGGCGCCGCGTGAATCCATACGACCGCCCGACACCGCGCCTTCGGTTGCCGGCTCCGCGCCGCTGAAGGCCAGTGGCGTGTTCGAAGCGCGCGTCGACGTGCAACTGGCCAGTGGCCCCGCAGAGCTCGCCGCCGCATGCGACACCCTGCTGATCGCCGTACCACTCAACGGCCACCGCGTGGTGATGGACGCACTGCTGCCGCACCTTCGCCCAGGACAATTCGTGTTGGTCAGCTCGATGGCATCGCTGTCGGCCCTGTACCTCTTTGAAGCCGCCCGACAGCGCGGAATCGACTTGTGTGTGGCCAGTCTGGGCACCACCCCCCTGACCGCGCGACGCACGGCCACACTGCAGGTTCGTGTGATGACACGGCGCACGTCATTGGGGCTGTCGGCGCTGCCTCGCGCGTCCCAGGCGTTTGCGCTGGGGGTGGCCCGCCAAATGTTCGGCGATGTCTTCTTTGCCGAAGACCACGTGCTGGCCTCAGCGTTGGTGAACATCAATCCCGGCGCCCACGGCCCGTTGGCCCTGTTCAACTGGACCCGCATCGAGCGCGCCGAGACCTGGCCGCAATACCACTACATGACCCCCTACGTGGCGCGGGTCATCGAACGGCTCGACGCCGAGCGGCTGGCTCTGGCAGCGGCGTTTGGCTGCCGGGTGCGAACCATCGAAGCGCACTTTTCGCAGTCGTTCGGCACCACGGCAGACACGCTGGCCGACATCGCCGAACAGTTGCACCAGGCGCGCGGCGGCCCGCCTGGTCCCACAGACGTGTCCACGCGATTTCTTGCCGAGGACGTCCCCTTCGGACTTGTGTTTCTGGAAGCACTGGGCCGGGTGGCGCAAGTCCCGACGCCGGCCACGTCGACCATCATCGACGCCAGCGCGCTGCTGACCGGGCAGAACTGGCGCGCGCAAAACGACCTGATCCCGGTGCTGGCCATCGAATCCGGTTCGCGTGAACAATTGCTGGCGCGCGCATTAGTATGATTTTTATAGCAAACTATCCATATCCGACGATCGCCAGAAACTGAAATGAGCAAAAATTCACCACAAAACCACGCAATCCACCCGCTGACGAGCGCGGCGGCAACAACTTCTGGTGCTTCAGGTGCGCCTGGCCTGGGTCTTGTCGGGCTGGGTCGCATGGGCGCCAACATGGCGCGGCGCCTGGCTCGGCATGGCATCGTCGCCACCGTGCATGATCAGGACGCCGAGCTCACACGCACCGTGGCATCCGAGCTGGGCACCACGGGCGCGGACTCCCTGCACACCCTGGTCGACCAGATGGCCTGCGGGCCGCGTGTCGTGTGGCTCATGCTGCCCGCCGGCGCAGCAACCCAACAGGCGATCGACGAATTGGCGCCTGTGTTGCGTGCTGGCGATCTGGTGGTGGATGGCGCCAACAGCGACTACCGGGATGCCGCCGAGCGCGCACGGCATCTGGCCGGGCGCGGCATCCATTTCGCTGACGTGGGAGTCTCTGGCGGTGTCCATGGATTGGCCAATGGCTACTGCCTGATGGCCGGCTGCGACGGGGCGGCCTTGAGTCTACTGCGACCGATCCTGCAGGCGCTGGCGCCCGCCCCCGATACAGGCTGGTTGCATGCCGGTCCGGTGGGGGCCGGCCACTTCGTGAAGATGGTGCACAACGGCATCGAATACGGAATGATGCAGGCGCTGGCCGAAGGCTTCTCGCTGATGGCCGCCAAGAAGGAGTTTTCGCTCGACCTTGCGGCCGTGGGCGAACTGTGGCGGCACGGCAGTGTGGTGCGCTCCTGGCTGCTGGAACTGACCGCCCAGGCCTTGCATCAGGACGCGAGCCTGGCCGGGATCAAACCCCACGTGGCGGATTCGGGCGAAGGCCGCTGGACCGCGCGCGAGGCCGTGGACCTTGGCGTTCCCACCCCCGTCATGAGCCTGGCCTTGATGATGCGTTTTGCCTCCCAGGGGCAGGACGAATTCGGCTCCAAGTTGCTGGCCAAGATGCGCCAGGGGTTTGGCGGCCACGCTGTTCAAAAACAATAGCTAACCATTGTTGTCTGACGGTCGCCAAGAGCCGTAACTTTCAAGCATCAGCGCTGGCGCCCATGGCCTCGCCCATGCGGATGGCGCCAGCGGGAGCCCATGCCGGGTTGAAGCTCAGCACCCGCGGCGGAAACAGCATCACCACGGTGGAGCCCAACAGAAAACGGCCCATCTCGTCGCCCTTGGCCAACAGGATCTCACGATCCAGGTAGCTCCAGGTCCGAACGTGCCCCGGTCGCGGTGGATTGACCACCCCGTGCCAGGTGGTGGCCATGCTGCCCACCACCGTGGCCCCCACCAGCACCATCACGAACGGGAACGTGCGCCCACCTTGAGTTGACTCGAACACACACACCACACGCTCATTGCGCGCAAACAAGCCCGCAACACCGCGCGCCGTCACCGGATTGACCGAATACAGATCGCCCGGCACGTGCATCATCTGCACAAGCCGCGCGGCACAGGGCATGTGGATGCGGTGGTAGTCGCGCGGGCTCAGGTACAAGCACGCAAAACGTCCACCCGTATAGGGTGCGGCCAGCGCGGCATCCCCACCCAGCAGGGCCTGCGTGGTGTAGTGATGCCCCTTGGCCTGGAAGATCTGATTGCCTTCGATGGCACCGAACTGGCTGATCGCGCCGTCAACCGGGCAGACAAAATCAGAAGGCGCGATGGGGCGTGCACCCGCCCGCAAGGGCCGCGTGAAGAACTCGTTGAAGCTGCTGTAGTGCGCAGGATCGGGATCGGCCGCCTCACCCATGTTCACCCCATATCGAGCGATGAAGCGACGAATGGCCGCATGCGTGAGCGCTCCGCCCGGGTGGCCCGCCAGAACGCCCAGCAGGCGAGTGATCGCCTGTTTGGGCAGCAGGTGTTGCAGCAAGACAGCGAGGCGTTCGGACATCGCGCCATCTTATTCGCAGCGCCACCCCAGCGGCCACCGGGACCCAAGCGCCGAAGGCATGACCGGCATAGATCGAACCGCACGCGGGCGCCCATGCGGTCGTGGACAATTGAGCGCATGCCTTCCGAACCTTTGCTGCGCGCTTGCGGCCTTTGCAAGCGCTATGGCCCGTCGCTGGTGGTGGACAACCTGTCCTTCGAGATCGCACCGGGGGAATGCCTGGGGGTGATCGGGCCCAACGGCGCGGGCAAGACAACCACCATTCGCATGTGCCTGGGCCTGACCACCCCCGACAGCGGCGATGTGCAGGCCCTGGGCCTGCGCATGCCACAGGACGACCTGGCGATCAAGGCACGGCTGGGGGTGGTGAGCCAGTTTGACTCGCTCGACCCGGATTTCACCTGCGCAGAGAACCTGCTGGTCTATGGCAGGTACTTCGGACTGCCGGCAAACACGGTGCGGGCACGTATTGCAAACCTGCTCGAGTTTTCAGCCCTCACAGCGAAGGCCGATGCCCGGCCGGCAGCCCTTTCGGGGGGCATGAAGCGCCGCCTGAGCCTTGCACGCGCGCTGGTCAACGACCCGCTGTTGCTGATTCTGGACGAGCCAACCACCGGCCTGGACCCGCAGGCCCGCCATCTGATGTGGGAGCGGCTCCAGCGCCTGCTGCAGGAAGGCAAGTCCATATTGCTGACCACCCATTTCATGGACGAGGCCGAACGCCTGTGCCACCGACTGCTGGTCATTGACCACGGGCGAAAGATCGCCGAGGGGCGCCCCCGCGAGCTGATCGGACAACACCTGGAACCGGACGTCGTCGAAGTCTACGGCGATGGCGCCGCCGCGCTGGCCCATTCACCGCTGGCCGCGCTCGCTGCGCGGGTCGAGGTCAGCGGCGAGACCGCCTTCTTCTACACCACCGACGCGCGCCCGGTGCTGGACGCGCTGAATGCCCATCCGCAATTGCGGACCCTGCACCGGCCGGCCAACCTGGAGGATTTGTTTCTCAAGCTCACCGGTCGTCAGATTCGGGAAGGGGGATGAACATGCCATCCATCGACACAATCGCTGGCACATCCGCTCAGTCCACTTGGACAATCTGGCGTTCGCCGCAACTCTCCCTGCGCTGGTGGCCGGTTTTCCTGCGCAACCTGCTCGTGTGGCGCAAGCTGGCTGTGCCCAGCCTGCTGGGCAACATCGCCGAGCCCTTGATCTGGCTTCTGGCCTTCGGATATGGGCTGGGCGCCCTGGTGGGCGAAGTGTCCGTCCAGGGCCGCACGGTCCCCTACCTGGTGTTCCTTGCCAGCGGATCCATCTGCATGAGCGCCACCAATGCCGCATCCTTCGAAGCCTTGTACTCGGCGTTTTCGCGCATGCATGTCCAGAAGACCTGGGACGGCATCATGAACGCGCCGATTCGGCTTGATGACGTGGTGCTTGCCGAAATGCTGTGGGCCTCATTCAAGTCGCTGTTCACGGCAACGGCGATCTTGCTGGTGATGCTCGGACTGGGACTGGGACACACCCCGAAGATCCTGCTGGCCTGGCCGGTGCTTTTGCTCGCTGGTGTGGCCTTTTCGTGTGTGGCGCTGATCGTCAATGCGCTGGCCAAGGGCTACGACTTCTTTACCTACTACTTCACACTGTTTCTCACACCGATGATGTTCGTGTCCGGCGTGTTCTTTCCGCGCGAGCAGCTACCGGATTGGGTTCAGTTGCTGTCCAATGCGCTGCCGCTACCGCATGTGGTCGCCCTGGTCCGGCCGCTGTTTCTGGATGAATGGCCCAGTCATGCGGCCTTGCACGTTGCCGCGCTCGCTGCCTATGCGGTGGCAGGCCTGTGGATTGCCATGGCGCTTACGCGCCGCCGGTTTGCTGCGTAACGCGAACTGGACCTAGTCGAGCCGTGCCATCAGGTAGTGCGCCCCTGCAATCGGATTGTGATAGTAGGGGGGGACCTCGATGAAGCCAAGGTCTGCGTACAAGGCCCGCGCCGCCTCCATGTCGTTGAGTGTGTCGAGCAGGATGCACGAATAGCCCAGACGCACGGCCTCGTCCAGGATGGCTTGCGCCAGGATGCGACCCAGACCCAAGCCACGGTGCGCCGGACGCACGTACAGGCGCTTCATTTCGCAGGCGTTGGGATAGTCGCTCGCGTCGAGTGGCCGCAAGGCGCAGCATCCTGCCCACGCACCCTCCACCCGAGCGCCCAGCAAGGCGCCACGCGGCGGCGAGTAGCTGCCCGGCAATCCCGCCAGCTCGGCCGCAAAGTCCTGAAAACACAGGTCAACCGACAACGAGGCTGCATACTCCTCGAACAGGTCCCGCACAGCTGCAAGCTCGTCGGCACGGGAAACCGCACCGACCTCGACCGCGCCACCGGTTGACTTCAGAGTTTCCAGACCCACCACCCCAGGCCACCCGCCAGCACCAGCAGCACCAGCGCCAACACGCGCGTGATGGCCGTATCGCGACTGGCCTCAACCTGCGTATCCAGCATCTTGTCGCCATTGACCATCGGACCGATGAGATCGGTCTTCCTCTTGATGCGATAAAAGGCGATGGCGGCGATGTGCAACACCACCAGAGCCAGCACGATCCACGCACCGATGTCCTTGTGGTAGGCCGTGAACTGCGCGACACGCGCATTGGGCAGAAACTTGGCCAGCGGTCCCTCGAATGAGATGTCGTCGTTGCTGCTCAGACCGGTCGCCACCTGAATCGCCAATATGGCCAACATGCCCAGCACCGAAAGAGCCCCCAATGGGTTGTGCCCTGGGGAATGGTCGTTGGCACCACCACTGCGCAAATAGGCCAGCACGGCGCCCGGCCCCCGCACGAAGCTGGTGAATCGAGACCAACGTCCACCGACGATTCCCCAGACCACCCGGAACACCAAGAGGATCAGTACGCCGATGCCAAATCGGAAATGCCAGTCCATGGCAGCTCCGCCACGCAGCCCCGTGACAAACAGACCCACCACCAGAAAGACCAGTGTCCAATGGAACACCCGTGTTGGCAGGTCCCAGATGCGAATGCGCAGTTTCATTTTGAGAATCCTTGTAGAAATGAACAGATCAATTCAGGACTTACCCGAAAGCTTCGAACTTTTTGCCCTGAAGATGGATCGTGCTAGAGGTGATCGGTTCATCCGTATCGCGCATCCAACCTCACTTTAACAAAGGAAATCCGATGAAGCTTCTCGCGTCGATGGCCATTGCCGGCCTGACCGTGTTGACATCCACGTCGTCGTTTGCCCAGTTCGCCAAACCCGAAGATGCCATCAAGTATCGGCAAAGCGCGTTGTTTGTCATGGCACAACATTTCGGGCGGATCGGCGCGATGGCCAATGGCCGGGTGCCATTTGACGCCAAGGTTGCCGCCGACAACGCCGAAATTGTGGCCGAGATGGCCAAGTTGCCGTGGGCGGGTTTTGGCGCCGGCACCGACAAGGGCATGCCGACCAAGGCCAAGGCGGAGATCTGGACCGAAGCGGCCAAGTTCAAGGAAGCCTCGGAAAAGTTGGGCGCTGAATCATCCAAGCTGCTGGCGGCCGCCAAGACGGGCAACCTGGACAACCTCAAGGCGGCCTTTGGCGCCACGGCAGGCACCTGCAAGGCCTGCCATGACGCCTACCGCATGCAATAAGCAACACCGGGAAACTCTCCCCGCAAGACGCTTTCCTCAAGCAGCGCCGCCTTGACGCGCAGCTTGCATCAAAAAATAAGCCCCGGCACCTCATCGGTGTCGGGGCTTTTGTTCGCGCGCGAAAGCCGCGCGTGTGATCAGGAGCGTGGCGCCTGCAATAGCTTCTGCACGTCGCGATCGTTGGGCAGGGCGTAGTCCACGCCATTGACAATGCGCCCATCTTCGGTGCGCAACATCTTCAGGCTGACAAAGGTCAGGTTGGCGGCGGCGGAATACGTTCCCACCACGACATACACAGCGCTGTGAGACCTGGCGATGTCCTTGATTTCGCGGGACAGCAGCAGTTCACCTGTACCCTCTTTCACGAAGACGTCGCCGCGCAACTTCAGTTCGCGGACGTGGAAGCGATTGGCCACAAGCTGCGACGCATACTGCTCCGACAAGGTGCGGCCCAATGGCGTCGTGCGGGACAGGTCATTGACATTGACCACAGTTGCAACGAGCACAGGCCCCTCGCCAATCATGTTGCGATCCAGCGAGCCGACCAGGCGATCAATGGCTGCGCGGTTGGCCACGATGAACTGGCTTGCAGCAGCCTCTTCGTAGGTCGGGTCCAAACGCACGTTGGTGTTGTTCGCACACCCCACGGCAAGCACCGCCGCAGCGATGGCCAACACACGAGCAGCAATCATCGATGTTTTCATTGCGCCACCACGTTGTAGTTGCGGCCTTGGGGGGCACGGGCAAACAGGTAGGTATCGTCCGATTCGACGTAATACACATCGGTCTTGCGGGTCACGTAACGCCCGCCATGCGCGATGGTCGTTGTGAGCATGAGTTCAGTGTGGGTGGGGCCGCCGGCGTCCACACTGGACCAGTAGTCGAGCGCACCCGCCAGGCCCAGCCCGCCGAGCAGCTTGACATCACGATGTTCGGTCCGCAAGCCATACAGCGCGTACAGGCCTGCGGTGAGCATCGTGAAGCGTCCCGGCTCGAAATTGGGCCGCGGGCTCAAGTGGCGCACCACCTGGGTGTTGTAGGTCACGCGCAGGGACTGTCCCGGCTCCTGCGTGACGGTCCGCCCGCTTTGCACAAGCTTGGTGATGAGGAAATCGCGAAACGCCAGGTCGAAGGCGCTTGCCCGATCGGGGATCGCAACGTACAGCGCGCTGCCAGCCGGCGCGCCGCTCTTGTCGAGTGCGTTGAGCGTCTGCTGCACCACGTCACGAGACAGAAGGTCCCAATGGCCCGCAGATCGAACCTTCTTCTGCTCGGTCAGCTCAAAATTCTTGGCCAAGGGAATGGGCGCGGTGGCGCAGCCACCAAGCAAGGCGATGCCCGACATCAAAACGAGGACCGGGGCAGCGCGGCGAAGAAAAGTCATGGGAACCTCCATCGACATATCTCATGCAACGCTTGAGCAACATGCTACAAGCCATTGTTGAATTGACGGATTGTCCATTCTGTGGGTTCACACGTTCAAAAACAAGCGCAGCGGCGTCAAAGCCGCCATAAACGTTGTTTTTGACCATACCGGGGCGCTGGTCCGCACTCAATCGCCCACATCCACTGCATCAGTGGGCACTGACTTTGAACAAGGCCGTGCTCGCCAATGCATTGGGCCAGAACGTTCGAACCTGGCCTCGGTGCAATCCACAGGCCTGTTCAACCCGCAGACCCAGTTCATTGGCCAATGCCTGGAAGTCGTGGAAGGTGCCGACCCGGATATTGGGCGTGTCATACCACTGGTACGGGAGGCGGTCATTGACCGGCATGCGCCCCCCCAG
Source organism: uncultured Burkholderiaceae bacterium (assembly GCA_964400915.1). Taxonomy (GTDB): domain Bacteria; phylum Pseudomonadota; class Gammaproteobacteria; order Burkholderiales; family Burkholderiaceae_C; genus CAYNWR01. The sequence goes on along the minus strand of CAYNWR010000025.1, from coordinate 4,501 downwards.
AACCGCCATCCGATTGGGCCAATGTCCAAAATTGGGAAACGCGATGATGCCGGAACGGCCGACACGCACGGTCTCGGACAGCATCACGCGGGCATTGCGCAAGTGCTGCAGGGTATCCACCTGAAGCACCACGTCAAACGATTGGTCGGCAAACATGCTCAGGCCTTCGTCGAGGTTGAACTGCAGCACATCCACGCCGCGCCGAGCGCAGGCCAGCACGTTGGCATCGTTGATGTCGACGCCATAGCCGCGACATCCTTTGCTCTTTTGCAGCAGGTCCAGCAGGCGACCGTCGCCGCAACCCAGGTCGAGCACCCGTGCGCCATTTGGAACCCAGGCCGCAATGGCTTCCAGGTTCTTGTCGTCGCTGATGTCGATCGGATTCATGCGGCCTCCTTTGGGCCGCATGCGATCCGTTCGAAATAGCTGCGCACCAACGCCAGATAACGGTCGTCTTCCAACAAAAATGCATCGTGCCCATGGGGGGCGTCGATTTCGCCGTAAGTCACCCTGGCACCATTGGCCAGCAGGGCTCGCACGATTTCGCGGCTGCGCGCAGGTGAGAAGCGCCAATCCGTCGAGAAGCTGACCACCAGGAACGCGCAGCGCGCCGGCGCCAGTGCTTTCTCGAGCGACCCATCGGTGGCTGCAGCCGGGTCGAAATAGTCCAGGGCGCGTGTGATCAGCAGGTAGGTGTTGGCGTCGAAGTATTCGCTGAACTTGTCGCCTTGGTGCCGTAGGTAGCTTTCGATCTGGAACTCGATGTCCTGGGTCGAATAGCGAAACCCATTGGTGCCACCCTGAACCGCGTGCCGCAAGGTGCGGCCGAAGCGTTCATTCATCACGTCGTCGGACAAGTACGTGATGTGCCCGAGCATGCGTGCGATGCGCAGTCCACGCCGCGGCAACACCCCATGCCGGTAAAAGTGACCGCCGTGAAAATCCGGGTCTGTGATGATGGCGCGCCGCGCCACCTCGTTGAATGCGATGTTTTCTGCAGTCAGATTGGGCGCACTGGCGATCAGCACGGCATTGCGCACACGGTCTGGATACTGGATGGTCCACGATAGCGCCTGCATACCCCCCAGGCTCCCTCCCATGACCGCCGCCAACGCGTCGATCTCCAGGCGGTCCAACAGGCGCACCTGCGCGTTCACCCAGTCTTCAACCGTCACCACGGGGAAATCGGCGCCGTAAGCCTGTCCCGTCTCTGGGTTCGGGTGCATCGGCCCAGTGGATCCAAAGCAGGACCCCAGATTGTTGACACCGATGACAAAGAAGCGCGTGGTATCGACGGGTTTGCCAGGCCCCACCATCGTGTCCCACCAGCCGAGCTTCTCAGGCGCATCTTGATAAACCCCTGCGACATGGTGCGACGCGTTCAGCGCATGGCAGATCAACACGGCGTTGTCGCGCGCGGCGTTGAGCTCACCATAGGTTTCATACACCAGTTCGTAAGCCCCCAGCGTCGCGCCACTGGTCAGCCGGAGGCCTGCCTCAAATGACATCCGTTGGGCCGCAGCGATGATGGGTTGCGTCATGAACAAGACAAAAAAAAACCGGTACCGCCAAAGATGCGACACCGGCCATCGGAGCCCCTCTTTAGCTGAATTTCGACGCATTGCCAATGCATCGGCGCCCGCAAGCTGGAACAAATCGGCGCTCAGCCAAAGTATAGCGTCTGGTCGATGTTTGTGCGACAGCCCGGCAAACAGCACCAAATCCCCAGACTGGCGCATTTATTGCTTCATATTGGGGCTTTTCTGTCAATTTCAGTGCTACGCACCATTCAACGGCAATTTCTTGGAGTCAAGCAACATGGACGCACTAAAACAGGGCGCCGATAGCCTGTTTATATTGTTGGGGGGGATCATGGTTCTGGCCATGCATGCTGGTTTCGCCTTCCTCGAATTGGGCACAGTCCGCAAGAAAAACCAGGTCAATGCGCTCGTCAAGATCCTTGTCGATTTCTCGGTATCGACAGTGGCCTACTTCCTGGTGGGCTATGGCGTCGCGTATGGCGTCTCCTTTTGGGTCGGGGCAGAAGCGCTGAGCGCCAAGAACGGGTACGAGCTGGTCAAGTTCTTTTTTTTGCTGACGTTTGCCGCCGCCATCCCCGCCATCATTTCGGGGGGCATCGCCGAGCGCGCCAAGTTCTGGCCCCAGTTGATCGCCACTGCCGTGATCGTCGGCCTTGTGTACCCGGTATTTGAGGGCGTTGCCTGGAACCAGCGCCTGGGCATCCAGGCCTGGATCAAATCCGTCACAGGCGACGAGTTTCATGACTTTGCCGGTTCGGTCGTGGTGCATGCCGTTGGCGGCTGGCTTGGCCTCGCCGCCGTGCTTCTCCTGGGAGCCCGCAGCAACCGCTACCGCAAGGACGGCTCGCTGAGCGCCCATCCGCCCTCCAACATTCCGTTCCTGGCCTTGGGTGCCTGGATCCTCACCGTGGGATGGTTCGGGTTCAACGTCATGAGTGCTCAAACCCTGGACAAGATTTCCGGACTGGTCGCCGTCAATTCGCTTTTGGCCATGGTGGGGGGAACCCTGGCCGCCCTCGCGCTGGGCCGCAACGACCCGGGCTTTGTGCACAACGGGCCACTCGCCGGACTGGTGGCCGTTTGTGCGGGTTCGGACCTGATGCACCCGATGGGCGCACTGCTAGTCGGCGCAGTGGCCGGCGCTTTGTTCGTTCTGATGTTCACCTGGACGCAGAACCGATGGAAGATTGATGACGTGCTGGGCGTCTGGCCACTGCATGGTTTGTGCGGTGCCTGGGGTGGACTGGCAGCCGGCATATTTGGCAGTTCCGGATTGGGAGGGCTGGGCGGCGTGAATGTCGGCGCACAGGCGATCGGCACCGGATTGGGCATCGGTTGGGCGCTTGCCACCGGCTTGTTGATCTATGGTGCCCTGCGCGTCACGATGGGCCTGCGGTTGACCGCGGAAGAAGAATACGAAGGTGCAGACCTGGCGATCCACAAGATCGGATCCACCCCGGATCGCGAAGCGAATTGGTAGGATGCCGCCGCGCGACCGCTGATTGAGCGAGTTGTGCCAACGCAAGCCCCATGTCCATTGAGCAGTCCATCGCCGAGCAACGTGACTACCTGATGCGCTTTGCCCGGCTGCAGCTGCGCAACGACGCATGGGCCGAGGACGCGGTTTCCGAGGCCTTGCTCGCCGCTTTGGCCAAGCCAAGTGCCTTTGCGCAACGATCCCAGCTCAAGACATGGCTGGTCGGCATCCTCAAGCACAAGATCGTCGACATCCTGCGGGCGCAATCGCGTGAAATCACCCTGGGCATGTCCGGCGAGAGCTCTGACGACTCTGCCGAACTGGACGCGTTGACCTTTCACCCCGACGGCCATTTTGTCAACCCGCCGGCGGACTGGGGTGATCCCCAGCAATCCCTGGCAAGCCGACAGTTCTTCGAGGTGCTCGAAGCATGCGCTGACCGTCTGCCGCCGAGTCAGGGACGGGTATTCCTGATGCGCGAATGGCTGGAACTCACCAGCGACGAAATTTGCACAGAACTTGGACTGACCCCCAATCACCTGTACGTCCAGCTGCACCGGGCGCGCCTGCGCTTGCGCGAGTGTCTGGAGCTGCGCTGGTTCGGCCGGGAACAGGGAGCATCGTAGTCGGATGAACCCTTTGGGCACCAACCACGCCGGCTTGGTCGACGAGCACGAATCTGGCCCCATGGCAAGGATCTGACATGCGCCTGCGCCGCACCTGTCGTGAAGTCGCCGCCCTGCTCGTGGCGCGCGAGGATCGTCCTCTGGAACTGGAGGACCGCGTCGCCACGCGCCTGCACCTTTGGGCGTGCAAGGCTTGCCCACAGTTCGAACGCCAACTGTTGACAATGCGCAACGCCATGAAGCAGTGGCGAAACCAGCAAAGCACCGATCCGCCCGAGTAGGGCAGGCACCGCCAATTCATTTGCGTCCGCCTACAGGCATTCGCTCTTGCAATCTACTTCACTTCGTGCTTCATAATGTTTCAGCGTGCGTGATGGACGTGCGTTGTTTGGGGTGACCGGTTGGTTTCGTCGCGTCGTGGGCCTCTTCAGTCAGGGTTGCGGTTACGGGACTCCATCGCTTCGTTTCAAAGTATTTTTTTGGGAGTCCCTGGATGGGCAACAAACTCTACGTTGGCAATTTGCCGTATTCCCTGCGCGACAACGATCTTGAGCAGGCATTTGGCGCATTCGGCAAGGTCAACAGCGCCAAGGTCATGATGGAACGTGATACCGGGCGCTCCAAAGGATTCGGCTTCGTCGAAATGGGCACCGATGCCGAGGCACAGGCCGCCATTCAAGGCATGAATGGTCAACCCTTGGGAGGACGCAATTGCGTCGTCAATGAGGCCCGGCCCATGGAGCCGCGCCCGCCCCGCTCTGGCGGATTTGGTGGTGGCGGCGGTGGTGGTGGTTACGGCGGCGGGGGTGGTGGCTACGGTGGTGGTGGTGGTGGCGGCGGCCGCAGTGGTGGCGGTG